>CAZQGA010000106.1:0-7287 GCA_964592735.1 uncultured Chromatiaceae bacterium
TCCACCAGGCCGTCTCCAGCTCCTGCGCGCCCTCGTTGACCAGCGCGCCCCAGGAGGTCATCGGCTCCTGCACGCCGAGGCCGAGGAAGCTCAGCACCGATTCGAGCAGGATCACCTGCGGGATGGTGAGCGTGACGTAGACCACCACCACGCCGAGCAGGTTGGGCACGATGTGGCGGCGGATGATGCGCGCGGTGGGCACGCCGCCGGCGCGCGCCGCCTCGATGAAGCCGCGGTTACGCAGCGAGAGCGTCTGCCCGCGCACGATGCGCGCCATGTCCAGCCAGTTGATGGCGCCGATGGCGATGAAGATCAGCACGATGTTGCGGCCGAACAGCACCATCAGCAGGATCACCAGGAACAGGAACGGCAGCGCGTAGAGGACGTCGACGACGCGCATCATCAGCTGGTCCACCCGGCCGCCCAGGTAGCCGGCCACCGCCCCGTAGGCCACACCGATCACGAGGCTCACCGCCGTCGCCACCACGGCCACCAGCAGCGAAATGCGCCCGCCCCAGAGCGTGCGCACCAGCAGGTCGCGGCCGAGCGCATCCGTGCCGAAGACATGCCCGGTGGCGAGCGACGGCGCCATCGCAAGGTTGTCCCAGTCGGTCTCCTCGTAGCTGAACGGCAGGAAAAACGGCAGCACCACGACGGCCAGTGCCATGGCAGCCAGCAGCCAGAACGCCGTGCCCGCCGCGCGGTTCTCCCGCAGTGTCGCCCAGGCGTCGGCCCACAGGCTTCGTGGCCGGCCGCTGTCCGCAGGCATGCTCATTCGAGATGGCGGATGCGCGGGTCGAGCAGCCCGTACACCAGGTCGACGAGGAAATTGGCCACCAGGATCAAGGTGCCGTAGAACACCACCACACCCATCACCAGCGTGTAGTCGCGGTTGAGCGCGCCGGTGACGAAGAAGCGGCCGATGCCCGGCAGGCCAAAGATCTGCTCGATGACCACCGAGCCGGTGACGACGGCAGCCGTCGCCGGCCCGAGGTAGGAGAGCACCGGCAGCAGCGCGGGCTTGAGGGCGTGGCGCAGAAGGATCGTGCCCGGCGCCAGGCCCTGCGCCCTTGCCGTGCGAATGAAGGGACTCGCCAGCACCTCGATCATGCTGGCGCGGGTCAGCCGTGCGAGGTAGGCCACCTGCGGCAGCGCCAGCGTGAATACCGGCAACACCAGGTTGCGCCAGGCCCCGCCGCCATAGCCGCCCGCCGGCAGCCAGCCCAGTCCCACCGCGAGCAGGAGCACCAGCAGCGGTGCCATGACGAAGTTCGGGATGGAAATGCCGGTCATCGCCGCGGCCATGACGAGATGATCGCCGGCGGAGTTCTGGCGCAGCGCCGCCCAGGTACCGGCAGCGACGCCAGCGAGTACCGCAAGCAACATGGCGAGTGCCCCGATGCGCAGCGAGACGGGAAATCCCGCCCCGATCAGTTCCGTGACGCTGAAGTCCCGGTACTGCAGCGAGGGCCCGAAGTCCCCGCGCACCAGGTTGCCGAGGTAGCGGACGAACTGCGCCGGCAGGGATTCATCGAGGTGGTAGGCCCGGCGCAGATTGGCCTCGATCTCCGGCGGCAGGTCGCGCTCGCGGTCGAAGGGCCCGCCCGGCGCCGCCCGCATGAGGAAGAATGCCGCGGCGATCAGCACGAGGAGCGTGGGGATGCCCGTGAGCAGCCGCTGGATCGTAAACCGGAGCATGGCGCCCATGGTGCCCTGCGGGACCGGCGACGGGAAGCGCCAGCCCGGGCAGCTCAGTGCTGGAGGATCCGCAGATCCTTCGTCGCGTGGTGATCCATGATGTTGGGCTCGTAGCCCGCCACCCAGGGCTTGATGAGCCGCTTCGATGCGTAGAAATACAGCGGTACCAGCGGCTGGTCGGCGAGCAGCACGCGTTCAGCGGCTTCGAGCAGTTGACGCCGCTCTGCCGCGTCCGCGGTCGCGGAAGCGGTGTCGAGCAGGGCATCGTAAGCCGGGCTGCGGTAGCCCGGATCGTTCTGCCCGTTTGCCGAGTGCACCAGCTGCAGAAAGCTGAAGGCATCGTTGTAGTCGCCGATCCAGCCGGAGCGGAACGCCTGCGTGACGATCTTGCGCTTGCGGTTTTCCAGGAACACCTTCCATTCCTGGTTGAGCAGCCGGGTGCGCACGCCGAGCGTCTGCTTCCACATCGCCGCCACGGCGCCGACGATGCGCTTGTGGTTCTGGTCGGTGTTGTAGAGCAGCTCGACGACCAGCGGATATTCCGCCGAATAGCCCGCCTCCCGGTACAGGCGCCGCGCCTCGGCATCGCGCCTGGCCTGGGTCCAGTCGGCCCAGGCTGGCCGCTGCCCGGTGTAATCGGCGACCGGCGGCACCAGGCCGTAAGCCGGTTCCTCGCCAGTACCCATCACGCGCCCGGTGAGGATGTCGCGGTCGATCGCCATGGCGAGCGCCGTGCGCAGCTGCGGGTTGTCCCTGAAGGGCGGCCGCGTGGTGTTGAAGCCGAGGTAGTAGGTGCCGAGATAGGGCGCGATGTGCAGTTCCCCGGGCAGGTTCTCGCGCAGCCAGCGGATCTGGCGGAAGGGCAGGCCCTCGGTCCAGTCGAGCTCATCGGCCCGGTAGCGGCTGATCTCGGCGTCGTCGTTTTCGATCGGGTAGTACCAGACCTCGTCAACGTGGCTGTGGCCGTCATCCCAGTAATGCGGATTGCGCAGCAGGCGGATGTGCGACTGCACCACCCATTCCTCCAGCCGGTAGGCACCGTTACCGACGAGCTTTCCCGGGCGGGCGAACTTTGCACCCCAGGCCTCGACCGAGGGACGATGCACCGGGTACGCCGTCGAGTGGGTGAGCAGGCCGGGGAAGTAAGGCGTCGGCCCGGCCAGCTGGATCTCCAGTGTCAGCTCGTCAAGCGCCCGCACGCCGAGCGCCTCCGGCGGCAGGCGGCCGTTGACCACCGCCTCCGCATTGCGGATGGGAAAGAGGATGCTGGCGTACTCATTCAGCGTCGCCGGATCGCAGCTGCGGCGCAGGCCGTACTCGAAGTCGCGGGCTGTCAGCGCATCGCCGTTGCTCCAGCGCATGCCCGCACGCAATTGGAAGACGTAGGTCAGGCCATCCGCGCTTACGTCCCAGCGGGCCGCCGCACCCGGCACCAGCCGGCCATCGGCGCTCTCCGCGACCAGCCCTTCAAAGAGGTCGCGCAGGATATTGGCCGCCGTGACGCTCTCCGCACGGTGTGGATCGAGGCTCTCGGGCTCGGCGCCGTTGCCCTTGCGCAGCACCTGCACGGCAGAAAGCTCCTGGCCACTCGCACCACCGACGGCAACATGGGTGCCAGCCGGTAGCGATGATTTGCCGCCGCAGGCGGCGAGGCACAGGCAGAGCAGCGCCGGCAGGAAGACCCTGCGCCGCAGCCCGTGCTCAGGCACTGCGCGACCGCTTTTTGAGGTGCACGAGCAGCAGCGAGACCACCGCCGGGGTGACGCCGGAGACGCGCGCCGCCTGGCCCACCGTCGCCGGCCGTGTCGCGCTCAGGCGCTGGCGTGTTTCGTTCGAGAGGCCGCGCACCGTGGCGTAGTCGATATCCTCGGGCAGGGTGACCCCCGCATGGCGCCGGCCGCGCTCGATCTCGAGTTCCTGGCGCTGGATGTAGCCGTCGTAGCGGGCCTGCACTTCGACCTGCGCGATCACCTGCTCGGTCATCTCCTCGCTTTCGCCGGCAGGCAGCGACCGCTGGCCGATGGCAGGCAGGCGGCTCAGCAGCGCGTGACTTGCCTCCGGCCGGCGCAGCAGTTCGAAGGCTCGCTGCTCGCGGCGCAAGGGCCCGCCGAGAGCCGTCACGGTGTCGGCATCGAGCGTCCCGGGCCGCACGACGATGCCCTGCAGGCGTGCGGTTTCGGCCGTGATCGCATCGCGCTTGGCGCAGAACTGCGCCCAGCGGTGGTCGTCCACCAGACCGAACTCACGGCCGACCGGCGTCAGGCGCGCATCGGCGTTGTCCTCACGCAGCAACAGGCGATACTCGGCGCGGCTGGTGAACATGCGGTAGGGCTCGACCGTGCCGCGTGTGATGAGGTCATCGACCAGCACGCCGATGTAGGCCTGCTCGCGGCCCGGCGACCAGGGCTCGCGCCCGAGCGCCGCACGGGCGGCGTTGAGCCCGGCGAGCAAACCCTGCGCCGCGGCTTCCTCGTAGCCGGTGGTCCCGTTGATCTGCCCGGCGAAATACAGCCCGGGCAGTGAGCGGGTCTCCAGCGTGGACCGGAGGTCGCGCGGGTCGAAGAAATCGTACTCGATGGCATAGCCCGGCCGCGTGATGCGCGCCGCCTCAAAGCCCGGGATGGTCCGCACCAGCGCTTCCTGGACATCGAACGGCAGGCTGGTGGAGATGCCATTGGGATAGAGCTCGTTGCTCTCCAGCCCTTCGGGCTCGACAAAGATCTGGTGGGTGCTTCGCCCGGCAAAGCGCACCACCTTGTCCTCGATCGACGGACAGTAGCGCGGCCCCAGCCCCTCGATGGCGCCGGTGAACAGCGGCGAGCGGTCGAGCGCAGCACGGATGATGTCGTGCGTCGCCTCGGTCGTCCGGGTGATGTGGCAGCTCAGCTGTCGCGGATGCTCGGCACGCCGGCCCAGGAAGGAAAACACCGGCACCGGCTGGTCGCCCGGCTGCTGTGCCATGACGCTGAAGTCGACGCTGCGGGCGTCGATCCGCGGCGGCGTCCCGGTCTTCAGGCGCCCGACCCGCAGCGGCAGTTCGCGCAGCCGGTCGGCGAGTTCGATCGAGGGCGGATCTCCGGCACGCCCGCCGGCATGGTTGTCGAGGCCGACGTGGATGCGCCCGCGCAGGAAGGTGCCGGCCGTCAGCACCACACTCGTGGCACGGAACTGCTGCCCGGTCTGGGTGCGAATGCCGGTGACGCGCCCGCCTTCGAGCAGCAGGTCGGCAACGCTCGACTGGAAGAGCGCGAGGTTCGGCTGCGCATCGAGCAGCGTGCGTACGGCCTGCCGGTAGAGCACGCGGTCGGCCTGGGCACGCGTGGCGCGTACCGCGGGTCCCTTGCTCGCGTTGAGGATGCGGAAGTGGATGCCGGCGCGGTCCGCGGCACGGGCCATCAGCCCGCCGAGCGCATCGATCTCGCGCACGAGGTGGCCCTTGCCGATGCCACCGATGGCCGGGTTGCAGCTCATCTGACCGATGGTCTCGAGGTTCTGCGTGACCAGCAGCGTGCGCGCACCGATGCGTGCGGCGGCCGCGGCAGCCTCGCTGCCGGCATGGCCACCGCCAATCACGATCACATCGAAGCAGGATTCTCGCTGCACGACCGGGTACCTTCACCGCGGAACGCGGGCTCCCGAGGTCCCGCGGCGGCGCGCATTGTAGCGCGGGCGCCTGCTGTCGCCGCAGGGTTCACATAACCAACGCGGGGCGGCAAAGCTGGGACGGCCGTCACAGTTTGGCGCCGGCCGGTTCTGCGACGCTAGTCACACTGGCAGCGCGCGCCTCCCCGGCGGCGCTCCTGCAACAACAAAAAGAACAGGCAGCCATGGCAGACGGCGAAACCGCAGCGGAAATCCCCACGCAAGACCCAGGTGTGTCACGCGGCTCCTGGCCAGCACTGCTGCCGACGGCCGGCTTTTACCTGGCCTGGGCCGGGCTCGCCTTCCTGAGCCATCTCGCCGGGCGCACCACGATGGCAGCGGCAGCGGCTGCACTGCTGGTGGGCGCGGTACTCATCACCAATGTCCTGCTGGCCGTCCTCACTCTCCCGGCGGCACGAGCCGACGCGGCGGCAGCAATCGCTGCCGCACGCTCCGGCCTCGCCATTGCCTGGGCCACCATCTACGCCGTGCTTGCCGATGGCCCTGGCGAGCTGGTGCCGGCCATGTATCTGACCGCAGTGCTGCTGGCGTACGGCCGCACGGATGCCACCCGGCTGCGCCAGCTCGGCCTGGCAGCCGGCGGTGGCTACATGCTGTCTGTCGTCATCCGCCTGCTGGCCAACGGCGCCGGCGCGGGCCTGTGGGGCGAGATCCTCCAGTGCGCCGGGGTCATCGGCATGCTCGCACTGCTCGGGCGGCGCGCCATGCAGGCCGAGCGCGAGCACCAGGGCATGCACACGGAGATCGGGCGCCTGCAGGAGGAAATCGAGCGCCTGACACGCAGCGCCGAGCGTGACCACCTGACCAAGTCCTTCAACCGGCAATACATCATGGATGCCCTGCTGCGGGAAAAGGCGCGCGCGGACCGCACCGGGCGCAGCTTCAGCATCTGCATCTTCGACCTCGACCGCTTCAAGTCCCTGAACGACGCCCATGGCCACCTCGTCGGCGACCGGGTGCTCGCGGTCTTTGCCGAGCGTGCACGCCGGGCGCTGCGCGCAATGGACGCGATCAACCCGACCCGCTTCCGCCGCGCGCTCGGCCGCCTCGGCGGCGAGGAATTCATCGCCGTGCTGCCGGGAACGGAGATCGACGGCGCCCTGCGCTGTGCCGAACGCGTGCGCGAGGCCGTGGCCCGCCATCCCGTGGATCGGGAATTGCAAATCACCGTTTCTGCCGGTGTCGCCGAATACCGCCGGGGCGAAAGCATCCCGGAACTGCTGACCCGCGCCGACCAGGCCATGTACGCCGCCAAGCGCAGCGGACGCAACCGGGTGCGGGTCAGTGCGGTGCGCGAGCCCCAGCCGAACACCGGGGAGCCGTCCAAGCCCAACCTGCGGGTGGTGCGCTGACAGGCCTCCTTCATTCGATGATGATGTCGAGCGGCTGGCCGTCACGCCGCGCCACGTGGCCGCCTTTCATGACGAAGTCGACGTTTTCCAGCACGGCGACATCATCGAGCGGGCTGCCCTTCGTGGCGATGACGTCGGCCAGCTTGCCAGCCTCGAGCGTGCCGGTCTCGGCATCGATCCGCAGCAGGCGCGCCGCATTCACGGTGGCTGATTGCAGGGCGGCCGCAGGCGCCATGCCCGCCCCGACCATGTAGCCGAATTCCTTCGCGGCGAACCGGTGCGGGATGCCACCCACGTCCGTGCCGAAGGCGATGGGCGTGCCGATCTGCAGGGCGCGCTCGAAGGCGTGGGTCTTCTCGCGCAGCTCGCGGATGGGGCCGGGCCGGGCCGCGACCGACAGCGTCGGTACGAGATAAATGCCCTTCTGTTTCATGAGTTTCAGCGTCGCATCGTCAGCGCCGAAGCCATGATCCACGGAATCCACGCCCGCGCGCACGGCGTCCGCCACGGCGTCACCCGCGTAGGCATGGGTGCCGACGATCATGCCGAGCTGGTGGGCTGCCTCCACCGTGGC
>CAZQGA010000107.1:0-7183 GCA_964592735.1 uncultured Chromatiaceae bacterium
CTGGTCCCAGAGTGCTTCACGCACCTTCGGATCCTTCTCGGCAAGCGCCGCCTCGCGCAACTGGCGGGCAACCTGATCCTCGCCGGTACCATCCTGCGGGATATCAGCAGGAATTTTCGGTGTATCCACCGCCACCTGCTCTTCACCTTTGTCGGCACCCCCAGCCGTGGAACTGCCTTGCTGTGATCCGCTGCCGGCTTTCTCTCCAGTGCCAGCCTGCTGCCCGGCGTCCGCCTTCCCTTCACCGGCTCCGGCATCCGCCTCTCCCGTGCGCCTACTCGCTCCGCCCGGACCAGCCGGCCCCATCGGACCCATGCCGCCACCGGCACTGCCACCGGTATCAGCCACGCCGCCCGAAGACGCGCTGCGGCTGCCACGGCCGGCGATGCCACCACTGCCGCTCACGGCGCGGGCATCGCCCGCCTCGCGACCCTGTGCACCCTGGCCCGAGCCCTTGCCCGCCGCGGCCATGGCCTCGCGTTCGCGGGCGATCTCGCCATCGAAATCCCCGAGGGACTTGTCGAAGACGGCCTCGGGATCATCGTCACCGGAAGCCGCCCCATCCTTGCCCGCACCCCCGCCAGGCATCCCGGCCTGCGCGCCGGTCGCCCCCGTGTCAGGCCTGCCACCGGCAGTTCCCCCGCCCGCGGCTGACCCTTGTGTACCGCTGCGGGCTGTCGCGGTCCCGGGCGCCGGCGCACCAGTCGAACCGGCAGAACCGGCTGCACCCGCCACCCCGCCGACGGCAGCCGGGCTGCCGCTACCCTGGCTCCCCTGGCCCGCCTGGCCTGTCTGGCCGCTGGGACTGCCCGGGCTTCCAGGGCTGCCTGGGCTGCCTGAACCGCCCGGGATGGTGCTCGGTGTGGACGACCCGCCGGAGGGCGATTGCACACGCGAATTGCTGCAGCCTGCTGCAAGCAGCACGATGATTGCACCCGCCAGGGCCAAGCCACCCTGCCCGCGCCATGCCATGCGATACGAATCGGTCATAGGCTGATTATATTCACTGCCTGCACGCCAGCACGCGGCAATCCCGCCCATTGCGCGCCCCCGGAGTCGCCACGGGCTGCTTCGGTTCCGCCGTGCCGCAGCCATCTGGTAGCATCCGGGCCCGAACTCACGGCCACCACACAGGCGAGGATGCATCCATGGCGCTGGCGCAAACCCTGGCGGAACTGGGCAGCAAGACCGGCACGGAAGTGCATGTCAGCGACTGGCTGACGGTGACGCAGGACATGGTGGATGACTTTGCCCGCGCCACGCGCGACCACCAGTGGATCCACGTCGACCCCAGCCGCGCTGCCGCGGAATCACCCTACAAGGGCACCATTGCGCATGGCTACTTCACGCTGTCGCTCTACCCCTACCTGCGCGGCCTGGTCGATGAGTCAAAGCCGCTCTTCCCCGGCGTACGCAACATCATCAACTATGGCATCAACAAGCTGCGCTTCCCCAATGCCGTGCCGGTGGGCAGCCGCATTCGCGCACGCTGCAAGATCATCGCCGTGACGGAAGTGAAAAACAGCCTGGAACTCACGGAAGAGTACACGGTGGAAATCGAAGGCCAGTCCCGGCCCGCCTGCGTGGCGGAATGCATCATGCGGCTTTATTTCTGAGGTGGCCAGGGCCATGTCCAGCGAATTGATCGTCGAGCGCCGCGGCGCCGTCCTGCATCTCACCCTCAACCGCCCGGAGAAGCGCAACGCGCTTGCACTCGCGCTGCTCGACGGAATCGGCACAACCTTTGCTGCCCATGCTGCTGATGCCGGCATCCTCTGCGCCGTGATCACCGGCGCCGGCGACAAGTGCTTCGCTGCCGGCGGTGACCTCCAGGAACTCGATGCCATCCGCTTGGAAGCCGATGCACGTGTGATGAGCCGGCGTGGCCGCGCGGCGCTCGACCGGATACGCGCCTTCCCGGTACCTGTGATCGCCGCACTGAACGGCCCGGCATTTGGCGGTGGTGCCGAACTGGCGCTTGCCTGCGACCTGCGTGTCGCCGCGCCGAATGCCGAGATCGGCTTCCTGCAGGCGCAACTCGGTGTCACCACGGCCTGGGGCGGCGGCATTGACCTCGCACTCACCGTGGGCGACCGCAGCGCACTGCGCATCCTCTCGACGTCGGCGCGTATCGCTGCGGGCCGGGCACTGGAAATCGGCCTGGTTGACTGGGTCTGTGCACCCGGCCAGGCGCTGGAGGAATGCATCACGACTTTTCTCGAGCCCTATCTCGGCCGGACCCGTGCGGTACTCGAGGGTTTCAAGGCACCGGTCGCGGCGGCACGCAGGCGCGCCCACGCTGAACTCGCGCCGATCGAGGAAGAGCACTTCGTGAAGACCTGGACCAGCCCCGAGCACTGGGCGGCGGTGGCAGCGGCCAGAAAATAACCGCGACGTCGCGCCACTGCGCAGGCTTGGGATGGCACCGCGGCGCACTGCGGGCACTGCGGTGCCGGTGTTACGGTTATTCGGTTATTGACGCGGTCTGGTGTATTTTGGGATGGCGCCAGAGTAAATAACCGAATAACCGTAACACCGGCACCGGGAACGGGGAGCACTCTCTCAGCCCCGCAATTCACGCCGCAGGATCTTGCCGACGTTCGACTTCGGCAGTGAGTCACGGAACACGACGTACTTCGGCACCTTGTAGGCCGAGAGATTCGCACGACAGATCTCGCGGATGTCCTCCACCGTCGCCGTCATCCCCGGGCGCAACACCACGAATACCTTGATCGCCTCGCGCGTGCGCTCATCCGACACGCCGATTGCCGCCGCCTCAAGCACCGCCGGATGCAGCGTCACCACGTTCTCGATCTCATTCGGGTACGCCTTCAGGCCCGACACCGAGATCATGTCCTTCTTGCGATCGACCACGCGCATGTAGCCATTGGCATCCATCACGGCGATGTCACCGGTGCGCAGGTAACCGTCACTGGTCATCGCATCCCCGGTGGCAGTATGGTTGCCCCAGTAGCCCGCCATCACCTGCGGGCCCTTCACGCAGATCTCGCCCGGCTCGCCAATGCCGACCTCGTGGTTGTCGTCATCCCGCAGCGAAATGTCGGTACTCGGCAAAGGCAGGCCGATGGTGCCGTTGTACGCCTCGAGATCAGGCCGGTTGGAGCTGACGACTGGCGAAGCCTCCGACAGCCCGTAGCCCTCGAGGATTTCCGTGCCCGTGGCGGCTGCCCACGCGCGTGCCGTCGCCTCCATCACCGCCATGCCGCCGGCCGAGACGAGCTTCAGGTGCGAGAAGTCCACGTCCTGCAGCGCCGGGTGGTTCGCCAGGTGCTGGTAGAGCGTGTTCACGCCGGTCATGGCGGTGAATTTCCAGCGCTTCAGCTCGCGGATGAATCCGGCGATGTCACGTGGGTCGGTGATCAGCACGTTCAGGCCGCCGAGTTCGGTGTAGGCGAGACAGTTACAGGTCAGCGCATAGACGTGGTAGAGCGGCAGCGCCGTGATCACCACCTCCTCGCCCGGCTGCGTCGCATTCGCGAACCAGGTGTTCACCTGGCGCAGGTTGGCGAGCAGGTTGGCGTGGCTCAGCATGGCACCACGCGACACGCCAGTCGTACCTCCGGTGTACTGCAGGCAGGCCAGATCCTCGCCGCGCAGGGGCACCGGCACGAACGGTTCGGCATGAGCCAGCACTTCGTTGAAAGGGATCGCGCCTGGAAGCCGGTACGCCGGCACCATGCGCCGGATGCGACGCACGACGAAGTTCACCAGCTGGCGACGCGGAAAGGGAAGCAGGTCGCCAATTTCCGTGACGATCACATGGCGCACGTCAGTCTGCGCCAGCGCCTCCTCCACCACGGCCGCTGCATTCGCCACCACGACGATCGTCGTCGCGCCGGAATCCCTGAGCTGGTGCGCCAGTTCCCGGGCGGTGTACAGGGGGTTGACGTTGACCACCACCAGTCCCGCACGCAGCACGCCGTAGAACGCTACCGGAAACTGCAGCAGGTTCGGCAGCATGATCGCAACACGCTCACCACGCGCGAGGCCGAGCCGACCCCGCAGAAAGGCGGCAAAACGCGCCGTCAGTTGGTCGAGTTCCGCGTAGCTGATGCTGTGTCCGAGATTGTTGAACGCCGGGCGGCTGGCAAACTGCCGGCAACTGCGTTCGAGCATCCCGGCGAGGGAATCTGCGGGATCGATGGCGATCTCCGCCGGCACGCCGGGTGGGTAGCTCTTCAGCCAGATCTTTTCCATGAGGCCGGCAGGCTCCTATTCGATGCCGAGTTCACGCAGCAGGGGTTTGGCACCGTAGATTTCCCCCAGCGCCAGTACCAGCGCCGCCGGGTGCACCGCCACGGCCCGGTTCAACGCCGGATCGTAGCCGTAGTCGCCGCCAATGGCGTGCCTGTTGCCATCGAAAATGAGGCCAACGAGTTGTCCCGCAGCGTCGATCACCGCACTGCCGGAATTGCCGCCGATGATGTCGTTGGTCGTGACGAAGTTGACCCGCGTGTCGAGGTTGACGCGCTGCTCGGCCGCGAGCCAGCGCTGCGGCAGGCGAAACGGCGGCTGGCCAGTGGCGCGCGCATACAAGCCTTCGAGTGTCGTGAATGGCCCGACGTCATGATCACCCTCGCGCCAGCCGGCCACCGCGCCGTAGCTCAGGCGCAGCGTGAAGGTCGCATCCGGGTAAGTACTGGTGCCCCGGGTGGCAAAGCGCAGCTGCGCCAGGCGCTCCTCCGCAGCGCGCACCGGTGCCTCGACCTGGTCCTCGTAGCGCTTGCGCAGGACTTGCGCCTCGGGCTCCAGCCGCAGCACCAGCGCCACCAGCGGATCGCCCGTCTGCGCAAGGGCGGCACGTCCCCCGTTCCAGAGTTGCTCGCGGAAAGCCGGGTCGCCGAGGCGCGTCTCGCGCACCAGGCGGCCGGCGAGACTGCGCGGGGACTCGCGGCCGAGCGCAAGGCGCACGGCAGGATCGTCCACACCGAGAAACTCGACCATCTTGTCCAGTGAGTAGGTGAGGCGCAGGGTTTCGAGCTCTGCTGATATCGGCTGGGGTGCCAGCAGTTCCTGCCGCAGCCGGGGCAAGGCCGCCTCGGTAAATTCACGCTGGCGTTCCTCGTTCGGCTTCTCGCGCTCCACCGCGGCACGCACCAGCAGGCGTGCCGCAGCCGCAAGTTCGCCCTGCAACGCCGCGCCGCGCTCGACAAAGGCGTGACGGTCATAGAACGACCGGTATCCGGCAAGTGCCGTCTCGATGTCGGCCCAGGAAGCAGCCGCAGCCCTCAGCTGCGGCTTTGCCGCGGCCGCAGCGCGCAGCGCCTGCTCGTCTTTTTCGCGTGCTGCCATGAAATTCCGGTCGAGCAGAACCGCCATCTGGTTGCGACGCAGCTTCAACGCATTTTCCAGTGAAAACAGCGAGGTCTCCACGCTCCGTGCCTGCTCGGCGCCCGCGGCGGCATACTGCAGGTAGCGGCCGCGCAACTCGGCAGCGCGCAACAACCAGTGCCCAAGCACGAACTCGCGCTCGAAGGCGAGCTGCGCCACGGTCTGCAGCCGCTGGGTGCTGCCGGGGTGCCCGGCGACAAATACGGGCTCGCCCGGTGCGGCGCCCGTGCGGCGCCAGCGCAGGTAATCCGGCGTAAGCGCAGGTTTGCCCGCCACATACAGGCGCAGCAGCGCAAAATCGAGATCCCAGCGCGGAAATTCGAAGTTGTCGACATCGCCCCCGAAGAACGCGACGGCCGCCTCCGGCGCAAACACCATGCGCACGTCATCATAGCGGCGATAGTGATAGAGGAAATACTGACCGCCGCCATAGAGCGTCACCGCCTCGCAGGCACGGGGATCACCACGGCGGCGCCAGTCCTCCTCGCAGGCCTGCTCCAGGCGTGTCAGCGCCGCCTTGCGTTCCCGATTGGCCGCCGCACCAGCGGCATTACCGACTGCCGCACGCACCGCAACCGTCACATTCTCGATGCGATCGAGGACCGACACCTGCTCGGCTGCGCAGCGCTCTTCCCCCGCGCGGTCGCGGGCGAGGAAACCGGCGTCCTGCGCATTGCGCACCGGACCGGACAGCCGCCGCAGGCAGTCACGCACACAGTGCTGGTTGGTCAGCACCAGACCGGCGGCCGAGACGATCGAACCCGTGCAGCCGCCCTCGATGCGCACCGTGGCGCGACGCACACGGTCCAGCCAGTCCTGGTTGATGTCCACACCATAGCGGCTGCGCACGGCCTCCTGCGGGAAGTGGTCAAAAGTCCACATGCCCTCATCGGCCAGGGCGGACCAGGCAGCCAGCAGCAGGGCTGCCATCATGAGTTGCCGGAACATGGCGGCGGGTGTTCCTCACGGTAAAACTCCGGGCATTGTGGCACTGGCGACAGCGCCGGGCACGCCTTGTGCCCGGCCGCACACGCACTGGGACAGCCAGTCGCAGCCTGGGCAGCGGCAAGTGGCATAATTGGCGCCCGCCTGCCGACGTGCCGCCCGGACTTGCAGCCAGCCGGTGCCGGCAGCGCCACCCCATACAGCCGGAATCGCAAACTTGGCCCGATCGAGAATTCCCCACTTCTACCGCATGTCGCCCACCGAGCGCGTCCGCGCCGTGCACGAACGCGGCTTGCTGACGGACACCGACCTCGATCGGTTGTCACGCGGCGAGGCGACGCTGGACATCAACGCCGCCGACAAGATGATCGAGAACGTCATCGGCGTGCTCGGCATGCCGATCGGGCTGGGCCTGAACTTCCTCATCAACGGCCAGGAGTACGTCGTGCCGCTGGTGGTCGAGGAGCCGTCCATCGTCGCGGCACTGAGCGCCGCCGCCAAGATAGCCCACGGCGCCGGTGGCTTTCGCGCCAGTTCGACGCCACCGGTCCTGATCGGCCAGATCCAGGTGATCGAGGTGCCCGACATGGCGCGCGCCATGTCGGCCGTTCTGGAGCGCCGCCAGGAGATCCTCGACCTCGCCAACAGCTTCCACCCGCGCATGGTCGCCCGCGGCGGTGGCGCCGTGGACGTCGAGGTGAAAAGCTACCCGATGACCAGCATGGACGGGGAGATGCTGGTCGTGCACCTGCTGGTGGACACCCGCGATGCGATGGGCGCCAACCTCGTCAACGGCATGTGCGAGGGCGTCGCCTCACTGGTGGAAGCGATCACCGAAGGCAAGGTTTTCTTGCGCATTCTCTCCAACCTGGCCGATCGCGCCCTG
>CAZQGA010000108.1:0-7179 GCA_964592735.1 uncultured Chromatiaceae bacterium
GTACTGCCCTCCGAAGGCAGGGGTCAGAGGTTCGAATCCTCTCGGGCGCGCCATTCCTGCTGACAAAAGGGGCAGGAGTCCGCTGTTGCCCGTGCGGACTGTGCCGGGTTGGCGAGCCGGGTGCTGCTGGTGTCGCATCGACATGACCCAAGGGTGCATCTGCCGGTGCTAGCATAGCGACGATACCAGCCACGCTTCACCGTCCAGGCCGGGTACCGGCCTGGACGGTGGTTGCGAGCACCATCGCCTGCCAGACCAGAACACAGACTGCACGGGAGACCAGATGAAAATCACGATCGTCGCCAATGGGCCTATTCTCATCGAGACCGACGGCGAGTGGACCTGGGATGGCGCGGGCTCGCCCATCAACAAAAAGGACCGTATCGCCCTGTGTCGCTGCGGTGCTTCGGCTGCCAAGCCCTTTTGCGACGGTGCCCACAGGAAGATTGGTTTCGAAGCGCCCGGTGGGACGGTTGAGCTGACGCCACGTGCAGGCTGAGGGCGGGTTTGCCGTGAGCAGGTTCTGGCCGGGTACTGTCGGTGACACGGCCCGGCGCAGCCCGGGGAATCCACGCGATACACAGGCTCCGGGACGAGGCTCCGCCACGACCGGCGTGGCGTTATGTGGGTCTTGGGCGGTCCTGCTCGTGCTGCTGGGCGGATTCTGCCAGTTCGCCCGGGCGGATAGCGCCGATGTGCAGACCGCATGGCGGCTGCTCGATTACATCGCCGTGGACTACGCCGGCGCCGTCGAGCACGGTCAGGTGGTGAGCGCGATCGAGTACGCCGAGCAGAACGAGTTTGCGCAGACGATCGCAACGCGGATCGCGGCACTGCCGCCGCAGCCCGAACAGGCACAGTTGCTCGCCGATGTTGCCCGCCTGCAGGCGGCGATCGCCGGCAAGGCCGATGTGGCACAGGTCGCCGGCATTGCGCGTGGAGTCGGCGCCGCGCTTCTGGTGGCTTATCCGGTGCCCGTTGCACCGATCCGCGTGCCAGACCTGGTGCGTGGCGCTGCCCTGTTTCAACAGGAATGTGCGTCCTGCCACGGCCGCGGTGGCGATGGAGACGGACCTGCCGCGGCGGGTCTGCCGGTTCGGCCTATTGCGTTCACCAATGTCGAGAGGGCGCGCCAGCGCAGCCTGTTCGCGCTGTTCCAGACGACGACGCAGGGTATCGATGGCACGGCCATGCCCTCGTTCGAGCACCTGTCAGGTGATGATCGCTGGGCGCTCGCCTTCCATATCGGCGGGCTGGCATTCAGTGAGCAACAGGCGGCGGAGGGTGCCCGCCTGTGGGATGAGGACAGCTCGCTGCACCGGCAGGTGGCGGATCTCAGGGCGCTGGTGCAGATGACTCCGGCCACGCTTGAAAGTACGCTCGGTGCAGCGACCGCCGATGCCGTGATTGCCTATCTGCGCCATCACCCGGGCATGGTAGCGCCACGGACTGGCACCAGCCTGCTGTCACTGGCACGCAGCCGGCTTGCCGAAAGCCTGGCGGCCTACCGGGCTGGTGACTTCCGCCGGGCGGATGTGCTGGCGCTGTCGGCCTACCTTGATGGTTTCGAGCCCCTCGAGCCCGTGTTGTCGGCCCGCGATTCGAAGCTGCTCGGCAGCGTTGAAACGGGCATGTCCGGATACCGCGCAGCCCTGCAACGCCGGGAAGACGTGGGGGAGTTGGTGCGCCGTGCGGCGGATCTCGACCATCTCCTCGAGGCGGCCGAGGTCAGCCTGGCGGATGGCGCTTCGAGCCAGATGGCGAGCTTTCTCGGTGCGGCTACGATTCTCTTGCGCGAGGGCCTCGAGGCGCTCCTGATCATCGTCGGCATGATCGTCTTTCTGCGCAAGGCCGAGCGCACCGAGATCATGCCGTATGTCCATGCCGGCTGGCTGGGTGCATTGTTGGCGGGCGTGCTGACCTGGGCTGCTGCCACCTGGCTGATCCAGATCAGTGGTGCGAGCCGCGAGCTGACGGAGGGCTTCGGCTCGGTCTTTGCCGCGGTGGTGCTGGTATCGGTTGGCATCTGGATGCACGGCAAGGCGCATGGCGATGAGTGGCAGCGTTACATCCGCGAGAAGATGTCCCGGGCAATGTCCGGGCGTTCCGCCTGGCTGCTGTTCGTGCTGGCTTTCGTCGTCGTCTACCGTGAAGTGTTCGAGACCATCCTGTTCTTTGCCGCCTTGTGGGCCCAGGGCAATGCCATGGCGATGCTGGCTGGTGCGGCTACGGCGGGCGTTGCCCTCGTGCTGATTGGCTGGCTCATGCTCAATTACTCGCGTCGGCTGCCGCTCAACAAGTTCTTCACCTACAGCGCCTGGTTGATGGCCGTACTCGCGGTAATACTCATCGGCAAGGGTGTCGCCGCGCTCCAGGAAGCCGGCCTCGTCGGCATTGCGCCGCTGACCGGCCTGCCGCGCGTCACGGCGCTCGGGCTGTTCCCGACCTGGCAGACGATCACAGCCCAGGTGCTGACCGCACTCGCCCTGCTGGCCGGCTTTGCGTGGAACCGCAGGAAGCTCGGCTGATGCGGTAGCCATACCGGGCCGGTGGTGCTTGCGCGCCTGGTGCGGTGTGAATTGACCGCTGGCGCAGCCCGGGCTGGGCCATAATGCCAGCCCGCCTCGCCCTGACCAGTCTGGACCCAGTCGCCATGCGCATCCTCAAACACCTGTTCCAGAACAACGAGGCCTGGGCCGGGCGCATGAATGCCCGCGATCCGGAGTTCTTTTCAAAACTTTCACAGCAGCAGTCGCCGGAATATCTCTGGATCGGCTGCTCGGACAGCCGTGTACCGGCAAACCAGATCGTCGGCCTGCTGCCCGGTGAGGTGTTCGTCCACCGCAATGTCGCCAATGTCGTGGTGCATACGGACCTCAACTGCCTCTCGGTGATCCAGTACGCTGTGGAGGTGCTCAAGGTGAAGCACGTCATGGTGGTGGGCCACTATGGTTGCGGTGGTGTCGGTGCGGCGCTGCACGACGACCGCCTGGGTCTTATCGACAACTGGCTGCGCCATGTGCGTGATGTGCGCCTCAAGCACCAGCAGCTGATCGAGTCCATTGCGGGCCAGGCCAGCCAGGCGGACCGCCTCTGCGAACTCAATGTCATCGAGCAGGCGGTCAATGTCTGCCAGACCACCGTGGTGCAGGAAGCCTGGGCTCGCGGCCAGCTGGTGACTGTGCACGGCTGGATCTACAGCCTGGCCGATGGACGGCTGCGCGACCTCGACACCTGCATCGCCGGGCAGGACGAGCTGGTGCCGGTTTACTCGCAGGCGCTGGCCCGCCTGGGCTGACGGCGGCAGCGCCGGGACGCACACCCCGTATGCGCCAGATCCGCCTCGTTCCGCCGGTTTATTTTCTGATTGCCCTCACCCTGCAGCTGGCGCTCGACCGGCTGCTGCCCGGGGCCGAGCTGCTCGGGTCACGCTGGCGCTGGCTCGGGCTGCTGCTGCTGGTTCCCACGCTGCTGCTGGCCGGGCCGGCGGCCCGTGCGCTTGTCCGGCGTGGCACCACGCTGCATCCCTTCGGCAGGCCGGGCCAGCTCGTCACTGACGGCCCGTTCCGTTACACGCGCAACCCGGTGTATCTCGCGCTCGCCTGTATCCTCCTGGGGATGGCGGTGTGGCTGGGCAGCCTGGCCGCCTTCCTGGTGGTACCGGCTTTTGTCTGGGCGATCACCGCGGGCTTCATACGCCGTGAGGAAGCGGCTCTTTCCGCCATTTTTGGCGCTGCCTACAGCGAGTACTGCCGCCGTGTCCGGCGCTGGTTGTGAGCGCGCGTGAATGCCTGGACCCTCTGGGCCGATGGCGTTCTCGTCGTCCATGCCCTGTTCGTCGGTTTTGTGGTTGGCGGCCAGTTCCTGATCATTGCCGGTCTTGCCCTGGGCTGGCGCTGGGTCCGCAACTTGCGCTTCCGCCTCGCGCACCTGCTGGCCATAGGCGTGGTGGTGCTGCAGGCCTGGGCAGGGGTTCTCTGTCCGCTGACGGTGCTGGAGAATGCGCTGCGCCAGCAGGCGGGGGAGACTGGCTACGCGGGCTCGTTCATTGCGCACTGGCTGCATCGGCTGATGTTCTTTGACGCGCCTCTGTGGGTTTTTACCCTTGCGTACACCGTCTTTGCTGCGCTCGTTGCCCTGACCTGGTATTGGGGTCGGCCGCTGCGCTGAGCGGCGGGTTGCCCTGACCAGCGGATTTTGCGCTATCGTTCCCACCATGAAACTTGGCAGTGATTCCGGCCCGCAACTCGTGCTCACGATGCTGGAGCGTGCTGTACTCGAGGCGCAGGGCCCGCAACTGGGTGCCGCTGCGCCGGCCTGGCTGGCCCAGTGCCGGCAGGTACGTGTCGTCAGCCGCACGCACAGCGGTGTCGGCTTTGTCACCCGCTTCGAGTTGCCTGCCGGGCTGGCACCACTGGACACGGATATCGCGCGCCGGGTCCGGGCCATCCATGCCAGGCACCCGGCGCTGCATGAGCCGGCTGAGTTCGTCCTGCACCTCAAGGAGGGCAGGCTGGCCGCGCTCGAAGCCTTCTGTTTCGACGGGATGTGGCCTGCCGATGATGCGGGCTTCCAGCTCGTGGCCATGCACTGAGCCAGCGGGTGGCTGGCAGCTTCCTGCGATCGTGAGTGTCCCGCTCCAGCCACTGCGGTACTGGCCGCGCGGCGAGATCGGCGCGCGGCCCAATATCGTGGTCGATGGTGCACCGCTTGCTTCGACCGTGCTCACCCTGTCGCACTGGCCGAACAACGCGACGCCCGAGCCGTTTCGCCGGGATACTTCCACCGAGACCGCGCTGGCCTGGATCGAAGGCCACGATCCGCGGGAGGTCGCTGCCATCGTCACCAACAACCACTTCGACGAGGACGGCCTGTTCAGCATGTACGCGGTGCTTGAGCCACAGGCGGCCTGGCGCCATCGCCGGTTGCTGGCTGATGCAGCCCGTGCCGCTGATCTCGGCGAGTACCGCAGTCGTGATGCGGCACGCCTCGTCTTCGTCATCGAAGGGCATGCCGATCCACTGCGTTCCCCGCTGCCGCCGGGAACCTTCACCGGCACGCCTGCGGCCCGTATCGCGGCGCTGTACCGGGGGCTCCTGCCACGCCTGCCGCGCCTGCTGGGCGGCCTCGGCCGCTGGCGTCACCTCTGGGCGGACCAGGATGCGCACCTCGATGCGAGCGAGGCGCTGCTTGCCGCAGGTCGCGTCGCCATCGAGGAGGAGCCGGATCTCGACCTCGCCATCGTGCGCATTCCACAGGGGCTGCCCGAACGGCCTGTCTGGCGCTACCTGCGCCGCGAGGAGGGCGTGCTGCACCCTTTCGCGATCCACAACCGCACCCGCGCCGGGCGGCTGGTCCGCATCCAGGGCCGGCGCCTGGAAGTGCAATACCGCTACGAATCCTGGCTGCAGATCGCCTCGCGTCGCCCGGCAATGCGCGTAGACCTTGCGCCACTGGCACGCTGGCTGAACGAGCGCGAGCGCCATGGCCGCTGGATCTGGGAGGACAGCCTGGAGGTTACGCCACGTCTGTACCTCGCCGGTGGCAGGGAGTCGTCGTTGCTCCCGCAGGTGATCCTGCGCGAACTGCGCCACCATCTCAGCACGGCGCCACCGGTCTGGGATCCCTACAACTGGCCGCGGCAGGCCCTGACGACTTGACCTTCGTCGGAGGCACACGCATAAGGGCGTCATGCACGAGATGCCTTTCCCCCCCGGCCCAGTCATCGTCGCGGATGCTGCAATGGGCCTGGCTTGCCGTGTTCTGGGGCGTGCTGGCGTGGTCGGCCATCCGGCCCAGGGATTACGCGACATGGCTGCTTGAAGTGGCGCCGGCACTGCTTGGCTTCGCAGTGCTCGCCTGGACGTATCGCAGGTTTCCGCTGACGCGCCTCGCCGCGGTCCTGGTGCTTGCGCATTGCGTGATCCTGATGATCGGCGGGCATTACACCTACGCGGAAGTGCCGCTCGGCGACTGGCTGCGTGAGGTGTTTGGCCAGTTCCGCAACAACTATGACAAGCTGGGCCACTTTGCCCAGGGCTTTGTCCCGGCCATTCTCACGCGCGAACTGATGATTCGCCTGCGTATCGTCACGCGGCCGGGCTGGCGCAATGTCCTGGTGGTCTGTGTGTGCCTGGCGATCAGCGCCTGCTACGAGTTGCTTGAATGGGGTGTTGCGCTGCTGAGTGGGGCGGCAGCCGACGCCTTCCTCGGGACCCAGGGCTACGCCTGGGACACGCAATCAGACATGGGCTGGGCCTTGCTCGGGGCCGTGCTGGCCCTGCTCCTGCTCGGCCGCTGGCATGACCGGCAGCTGCGCCGGATCGCCCCGGCCAGCTAGCTGCGCGGGCTGGCGCGCCCGGCGCAATCCAGGCACTCGGTGGCAGCCGGCCTGACTGCAAGGCGGCCAGCACCGATCAGCTCCCCGCAGCTGATGCAGATGCCATAGGTGCCGGCGTCCAGTCGCTGGATTGCCGCTTCGATGTCGGCGATCTGCTGGATGGCTTCGCTTTCCAGGGCAGAGACGACTGCGATATTGCCAAGCTGTGCCGCCTGTTCTGCAGAATCCTGATCCAGTGGCACCCGTGCGTGCTCGTGGATCGTACTCACACGCTTGTGCAGTTCGGCCCGGTGTGAGAGCAGCCGGCTGCGGATTTCGGCGGTTTCGTCGGCAGATTGCTCCATGACCGCTCCCGGTTTGCGGCAGGACGCCTGTTCAGGAATCCCTGGAAACCAGCAGGGACATGCGGACCAGGTCGGCCAGTGAGCGCGCGTTCATTTTTTCCATGACCCTGGCCCGATGGATCTCCACCGTCCGCTGGCTGAGGCTCAGGTCCATCGCAATGACCTTGTTGGCGAGGCCGCCAACCACGCAATCCATGACCTCACGTTCACGCGGCGTCAGGTTCTGGAAACGTTCCTGCACGCCACGACGGTAGTCTTCATCGGAGCGGTGCTCATGGTCCCAGGTGAGTGCCTGGTTGATGCGGTCGAGCAGTTCCTGGTCACGGAACGGCTTCTGGATGAAATCAAAGGCTCCGTGGTGCATGGCCTCCACGGCCATCGGTACGTCGCCGTGGCCGGTGACGAAGATGATCGGCATCGTGCAGTCCATGGACTTCAGTTTCTGCTGCAGTTCCATGCCGCTCATGCCCGGCATGCGGATGTCGAGGACGATGC
>CAZQGA010000109.1:0-4418 GCA_964592735.1 uncultured Chromatiaceae bacterium
CAGCTTCCTGTCTGGTAGGTGCCATGGAAGTGGATCGTGTGACTCATCGTGGTGTTGTTCTGCACCGTCACCTCGACGTCATCACCCTCACGCACATGGATCAGCGGGCCCGGCACCTGGCCGTCATACGCCCAGACCTTGGTCGTCAGGCCGGGAGCCACCTCCAGGTCGTACTCCTCGATGGTCATGTCGAACTTGCGCAGTTCGGCCTGCACGCCCGGTGCGAAGCCCAGCCAGAGGAGCAAGGCCAGTACAGCAGATCGCTTCATGTTGGTTTCCATGCCTTTCAATCCTTCTGGCAGCAGAGTTTGCGCAGGTGGGCCACCAGCGCATGGATATCGTCATCACTGAGGTTGCCGCCCCAGATGGGCATCAGCACCGATTTGTTGATCGACTTGCCGCCCTGCTTGATGACCTTGAAGAGTTCGTCATCCGTGCGGGCGGACATCTCCTTCGTATCGGTGTGATCACGCGGTTGCACCGACATATGGACGGCATTCACGCCATTGCCGTGACCCTGCACACCGTGGCATTGCGTGCAATAGACCTGGTAGAGCTGTTCGCCGTGGTCGGCAGCCTGCGCCGTTGCACCGAGCGCCAGCAGCGAAGCCAGCAGGAGCAGTTTCTTCATGGTTGTTTCTCCCCGATGACCTTGAGGTAATTCGCCAGCTTGTAGACCGCATCCGCGTTGGCATCGCCCCGCGGCATCATCGTGTGCGGATCCCAGGCGACCGGATTGGCGATGTAGGAACTGATGAACGCCGGCTGCAGCCGCTGCCAGGCGGTATGGAGCTCGGGCCCCGAGACACCACCGCTGCCGACCGCATCCTGATGACAGCCGTCGCAGCCCTTGAATTTGCCGAAGTTCATCTTGCCCATGCGCGCATCGACGGCACCGGGAACGTAGGCATCGGCCTTGACCAGATCGGCAAACGGCGTGAGCGTCATGAGGTAATCGGCCATCGCCGCTGCCTGTGCCGCCGGCACGGCCGGGTGCACCGGGAGTGCAGCGGCATCGACGAGGTCACCGCCCGCTCCGGTCTTCGCCAGCGCAGGCGGAAAGATGCCAGCCGGGCGGATGGCTGCAGGCGCCTGCAGCCAGCTCACCAGCCAGTCGCGCTGGAACTTGTTGCCGGCGTAGTCGAGCGGCGGCGCCTTGCGCTGCGTGCGCTCGACGACATCCTGGGTGGCGTAGTCATGCGTCAGCGCATGGCAGCCACCGCACTGCTGCTGCACGTCCGCGGCGACATCGGCATGGGCCAGGAGCGGCAGGCCCGCCGCAAGGGCGGCTGCCGCAGTGAGATTGACGAGGTGTTTCATTCGGGTTCCTTTCCTGCCTGTCATCCGGCCAGGTCTCAGCGAAGAATCAGCTGGTCGCCACGGCCCGCGGTCGGGCTGGCATCTGCGTGGTTCATCAGCACCGTGATGCCGCCGGTCATGGCGTGCGTCATGCTGTGGTCGACCAGCGCATTGTTGGTCGGGCGATCCTTCGGGCTGATGATGTCGAGCACGACGGCGTGGGCCGGTGGCACCTGCATGGTCTGCATGCCCCAGAGGACGTTCTTCGGGTTGCCGTTGTCCCAGACGCGCTCCCAGATGCCGGCTATCGGATGGAAGGCAGCCCACTCGTTGACCATGGCATTGACGAAATAGATGCGCACACGCTCACCCGGCTTTGATTCCAGCGTGATGCTGGCATTGGAGTCATGCACGGGGTCGTAGTGGAAGACCTTGCCGTTGACCAGCACCCCCTGCCATTTCTCGCCGCGTGTGCGCTCCTCGGCTGAGGCGCCAGCCTCGAAAAGGTCACCGTGGACCAGCACATACTCACGATCCGGCTTCGGGTAGTCCTTGCTGTAGCCTGCCTTCGGATCGACGATGACGACGCCATACATGCCGCGCGAGATGTGCTCCGCCATCGACTCGGCACCGCAGTGATAGACCCACACGCCGGGATACCCGGCTTTCCAGGTGAAATTCTTGCGGTCGCCGGGATTGACGGTCTCGAACTCATCGAGCACATCGACCTGGCTCGCATGGAAATCCATCGAGTGGCTGTTCTTGTTGGCCGCGTCATTGATGAGCGTGAAGTCGACGACGTCGCCCTCCTTCACGCGTACGAGCGGACCGGGGATCGTGCCGCCGTAGGTCCACATCGGCGCCTTGGTGCCGGCATTGTCGATGGGCAACTCGACTTCCAGCACAGGGATCTCGACCTTGACGGTGCCCGCGAGCGTAAGCGCCGGGGCAGCAGCAGCGGCGAACGCCAGTGCGAGTGCGGGGAAGCGGTGTTTCATGTGGTCGTCCTTTTCCTGTTCTGGTTGTGCAGCCTGGTGCAGGCTTGAGTTGACGCAGATCAAGAATCGGGCCAAGATGAAACGGTCTTGTTTTTCAATGTCTTGAAAGTCCACGTTGTTCGAAGAACAGCCTGACACCGGATGTTTCACCAACAACACCGCTGTCGAACAGACAACATCCCGTGCGTTCGTGAACCTCGCGGCTGCGGTGGCCGATCTCTCCAAGGCCATGGATCGGCGGGAGCGGTACGCACGGCTGCTTGATGCCTTCCGGCGCAGCTTCTCCTGCGATGCCATCGCGCTTCTCCAGCGCGACGGCCAGCAACTCATCCCGCGTGCCGTGCAGGGCTTGAGCCCGGACACCCTGGGACGGCGCTTCGTCATCCAGGACCAGCCGCGCCTCGCACAGATCCTGCACAGTGCCGAGCCGGTGCGCTTCCCGGCCGACTCCGCCCTGCCCGACCCCTATGACGGGCTGGTGGAAAAGGCCGGTGACCACCTCTACGTGCACGACTGCATGGGGGCGGCGTTGTACATCGAGGGCCAGCCCTGGGGCGCAGTCACCCTCGATGCGCTGACACCGGGCAGCTTCGACGTCATCGACCCGGAGGTCTTTCGGGCATTTGTCGCCGTGGCTGCGGCCACGGCACGGGCAGCCGACTGGATCCAGCGACTGGAAGACCAGCTCGAGCGTCATCACCGGATCCACCTGTCGAGCGTGCAGGAAACCACGGCCGATGAGCTGATCAGCGGCAGCCCGGTGATGCAGCAACTGCAGCGGGAGGTGCTGACTGTCGCACCATCGGATCTGCCGGTACTGATCCTCGGCGAGACCGGTGTCGGCAAGGAACTGGTGGCGCGCCTGATTCACCGCCACTCGGCACGCGCCCAGGAGCCGATCGTCTACGTCAACTGTGCAGCACTGCCGGAGGCGATCGCGGAAAGCGAACTGTTCGGCCATGTGCGTGGCGCCTTCTCCGGCGCCACCGATGACCGGGTCGGCAAGTTCGAGCTCGCCCACGAGGGCACGCTGTTCCTCGACGAGGTGGGCGAGTTGCCCCCGGCCGTGCAGGCCAAGCTGTTGCGCGCCCTGCAGAACGGCGAGATCCAGCGCATCGGCAGCGATGCCCATCATCGCGTGGATGTACGCGTGATCGCGGCCACCAACCGCGACCTCAAGAAGGAAGTGGCGGCCGGACGCTTCCGCACCGATCTTTACCACCGCCTGAGCGTGTATCCGCTGCAAGTCCCGCCGCTGCGCGAGCGGGGGATGGATGTGCTGATGCTTGCCGGCTACTTCATCGAGCGTAACCAGCGCCGCCTCGGCCTGCATGGGGCGCGACTCAGCCGTGGCGTGCGCCAGTGGCTGCAACAATACGCCTGGCCCGGCAACGTGCGCGAACTGGAGCACATGCTCTCGCGCGCCATGATCCGCGCCTTGAGCGATGTGTCATCGCGCCAGCGCGTCATCGAGATCACCACACAGCATCTGGGCACGGACCCCGTGGCGGTACCCGTACCGGCCAGGCCCAGCGCCCGGGCAACCGGCGCTGATCT
Source organism: uncultured Chromatiaceae bacterium (assembly GCA_964592735.1). Lineage (GTDB taxonomy): Bacteria > Pseudomonadota > Gammaproteobacteria > Steroidobacterales > QUBU01. The sequence goes on from CAZQGA010000109.1 coordinate 3,855, forward strand.
GCGGCCACTCAGCGAGATCATGGAAGCGCATCGACGCGAGGTGATCCAGGCACGGCTGCAGCAGCACGAAGGCAACGCTGCCGCCACGGCGCGTTCCCTCGGGCTTGATCGTGGCAACTTCCACCGGCTGCTGAAAAAGGCCGGACTGCGTTAGCCGGCCGCCTGCGCGGCACGACCCACCACGCACCAGCCAGCAGAGCTGTTAATCTGCCTGCACCAGCAGCCAGGAAATCAGTCATGTCGCTTGTGCCCGAGAAGGGCCCCGGCAGGGGTCACACCATCCATGCATGCAGACGCGGCGGCAAGCCGCAACACCCTTCCGGCTCCCGGGAGCAACCCTGATGGGCCGCGACGCCGCCCCCGGGGAGACCCTCGCTGAACGCGTCGAGCGGCTCGGCATCGGCGCCATCCGTCGCCATATCTTTCTCTGCGCCGACCAGTCGCAACCGAAATGCTGCAGCCATGAGGCAGGGCTGCAATCCTGGCAATACCTCAAGAAGCGCCTCACGGAACTGCGCCTCACCGGCGCCGGCGGCATCTATCGCAGCAAGGCCAACTGCCTGC
>CAZQGA010000109.1:4428-7169 GCA_964592735.1 uncultured Chromatiaceae bacterium
GCGGTGATGGACGAGTTCCTCGCGATCCTGCGCTTCTGGTGCGACCGCGGCGTCGACGGGTTCCGCATCGACGTCGCCCACGGCTTGACCAAGGACCCCGAGTTCCGCGACAACCGCCCAGTCGCCGTGGTCTACCCCGACGGCATCTGGTATCGCAACTGCAGCCCGGAGGTGCTCGAACGCATCATCCAGGAGCATCTCATCGGCGGACAGGCCGTCGAAGAATACGTCATCGCCCGCATCGCCCCCTGACAGCAGTTTCACCCCGGTCACGCTGCATTCGGCGCTGGCCAGCCGCATCTGCATGGGCAAGGATCCCCGCCTTCGTCACGGCGGAGGTTCCAGCATGAACCGACGGGCTTGCCTGGCTGCACTGCTGCTGGCACTGCCGGCCCTGGCACAATCACAGGAAGACAGGCGCGACGAATGCCGGCGCATCCGCCAGCGGTTGCAGGACATCGAGTCTGCGCGGCGTGCTGGCTACACGGCCAGGCGGGGCCGCCAGTTGCGGGCGCAGCGGGAAAAACTCGATGAACAGCGCCGGATCAAATGCCGCTGAGGGCTCGCTGGAGAGGAGGGTTGGCCCGGCGCCCCGGAAAATGCCACCGATAGTGCACCCCGACAGGAGACCTCGGCAGAACTGCTTCCCGGGACGCCGGACGCAAATCCTTGAATTTGCCCAGGCGCGGGCCTGATCAAGACTCACCCCGAAGGAGACAGCGCCGGGCGCTTGCCCTGGGGCCTGGCGGGAACCAGGGTTCGTCTGACAGGTGGAGCCAGTATATACAAGAGGGATGACCGAGGCCCGGTCCGGCGTCCTTGCCGGCAATAACCGGTCTTATGTTTGATGCTTGGCCGCTAAGTGATTGATTCCAGATACCGGGGTAGCGACTTTTTCCTGCATCGCCGAGTGCACCTGCTGCGCCGCCGCAAAACTTTGCGCAAGGCGGTTATTTTTATTCTTATAAAACAATAAGTTGCAATTTCAATTGCGGCGCGACTTTATGCACCCAAAAGCCCCCTTGGCCAGGCAACCTGGGGCTTCCCGCCGCCTGTGCAGGGTTTCCAGCCCGGGGTCAGGCCGGGAAGAAGTCGATCGGCTTGGTGGTGGTGACCGTCGCGACGTCCTTGTCGACGAAACGAAACATCTTCACGCGTGCGACCAGCTTCTGCAGCAGTTCATCATCCTGGAATTCCGAGGAGAGCACTTCGCAGGCAGACACCACCCCCGACGGCTCGATCGTCAGGCGCAGCACCAGCTTGCCCTGCAGGGAGGGATCACGGCGCAGGGCGCGACTGTAGAGCGCGTAGATGGCCCCCTTGTTCTGGTCGAAGACCATCTCGATTTCTTCGCGGCTGCGCGACGCTTTGCCATCGCCGCCGCGTGGCGTGGTATCTGCTGCAGCCGCCATGCCTGACAGTGCGCCCTCCACCCGCGTGGTGCTGCGCCCGGTCAGCGCGCCGCCACCGGTGTTGCGACTGAGCGCGGCGGTATTGATACCCCCACTGCCCTGGCCTGCTTTCGCGGTAATCAGCGAGCGTTCCACCCGGGCTGCTTCACCAGCCGTCACGCTGAGCTCCCGGTTGGCAGCGAGCTTCTCGGTCAGCGTGCTGTCACGCAGTTCGGCCAACTGGTCCTGCAAGGCGCCCAGGCCCGCATGTTGCACCTTCTTGCGGGCTGCTTCACGAGGATCGACCGCAGGCCGCTGCACCTGGACAGGCTTCGGCTCCACCCTGACGACACGCGGCTCGGGCCTGGGTTGCTCGAGTTTCGGCGGTGGTGGTGGCGGAGGCGGCTTGGGTTGCTCGACGATGAGCCTCACGACGCGCTCGGGGATCTCCGGCTGCTGTGCACGGTCAGGCTTGATGACCGGCAGGAACGGCATCATCAGTGCCACCACCGCATAGACGATGAAGGCATTGCGCAGGAGACGCCGGAAACGCCGCTCGGCGTCCTCGCCGGCGGTCCAGGGAAGTTCGTACAGGCGGTACTGGACGTAGACGCTCATGGCCGCTTCGATGCCTCTCAGGTCGTGGTCCGGGCCTGTGCCCGTTCCCGCTCCATGACGGCCAGCGACACCCTGCCGAAGTCGGCGCTGGTGCAGGTGGCCATGATCTTTTTCAGCACGCTGTAAGGAACCGTCCGGTCACCCATGATGGTGACCTCACGGGCGCCTGCGCTGTCGCTGCCCAGCACCCGCTCGGCCTGGCTGAGCAGCGCTGCCTTCAGCGGCTCGATGACCGGCGCCTCGCCCGCAGCCAGTTCGGCCATATTGCCCACCAGCTGGCCAGCCACGTAGACGCTGTCGCGGGTCACCATGACCACCACCGTCTCGCGCGGCTTCACGTCGGAAACCGACTCCGGAATGGCAATGTTGCGGGTGTTCGGCAGGATGTCCACGTCGGCGGTGTGCAACAGGAGGAACACCACGAGGATGGTCATCATGTCGATGAACGGTACCAGTGCCATATGGCCGCCACCGGCAGTGTGCCGGCGCTGGCGATGCTGCCTGAGGCGTGCAGGTGTCATGTCGGTGCATCCCCCACGGAGATGTTCGGGAAGAGCTCGGCACGGGCCCAGCCCAGGCTGCCCGGCACCTCATAGACGCGCACTGCATCCATGACCTGCACGAGCACGTCGTAGGAGACCGCTGGCGCGAGCAGGATGGCTGCATCCGCATTGTCCGGGAAGCGCGCCTTCACGAGCCGCAGGTATTCGCCGAGTCCGGCGAGATCGTAGC
>CAZQGA010000110.1:0-7168 GCA_964592735.1 uncultured Chromatiaceae bacterium
ATCAGCAATCCAGGGTCTCCTGCTGTTGTGGCTTGCCGCGGTGGCGCCATCGCCTGCCGCGACGCCAGCAGGGGAGGCGGCTGCGGCGCCCGCCGCGCCAGCCGACATTTCGATGGTCGATCTCGCGCGCGAGCTCGATGGCATCGCTACGACGGTTGTCAGCGTCGAGGCGTCACTCGCGCAGGCCGATGACCTGGACGGCGTGCGCCATGCGCTCGATGCGCTCGAACCGCAGCTTGCCGGCCGCGTACAGCAGGCAACGCCGGCCGATCTCGCGGAACTCTCACCCATGGGGCGCGACAGCCTGGCCCAGGACCTGATGCGCCTGGCTGGTGCCGCGGCCGCCGCCCGTGCACCCCTCGACAGCCGTGCTGCGGAACTGGAGCGGGGACGCGTCGCCCTGCGGGCGGGCAGCGACTACATCCGGCGGGTGCACGACGGTTCCCAGTCGGTGGACATGCCCGAGGCCCTGCGGGTACGCATGGTTGCGCTCGAGCGCAGCCTGGAGGAATTGCGCACCACCACGCGCCACCGGCTGGATGCCGTGGTGATTGAATCTGACCGGGCCACGGCCTTGCAGCAGCGCATCGCCGAAGCCCTGTCGGCCATCGACGCACAGCGCCGTGCCGATGCCGTGGCGAGCCTGGCCCCCGAGCGTCCGCCCCTGTGGAAAACCCGGCTCGCACCGGGCGGGCTGCGTCTGGACATGCGGGTCAGCATGGCGGAAGCCTGGGCGGGCGCCGTCGATATGGTCGAGCGTTTCCCGGAGCGCTGCGCCGTCGTGGCGCTGCTGTTCGCGCTCATCCTGGCAGGTACCCTGGGGTTGCGGCGAACCGCGCGCTTGTCCGCCACGCCGGCAACCGAGGGGCAACTGTTCGTGCAGCAGCCCTTCGCCGCTGCTGTGCTGGTGTGGGCCGTGTTCGCGCCCGAAGTGGTGGATCTCGGCCTGCCCGCCGGGGTGGCCCTGTTGCGCATCGTGATGGTGGTGGCAGCGGCCTGGCCGCTGCTGCCGCTGATGGTGCCGCCCGGGGTGCGGTGGCCGCTGCGCAGCCTGCTGCTGCTGAGCGTGGCCAGCACCTGGCTGACGCTCCTGCTCGGGGGGCATGGGGCGGACGTATTCGGCTTTCTGCTGATCGGCATCCTGAGCCTTTTCATCCTGCGCCGCCTGGCCAGGGCCTATGCAGCCCTGGCTGCAACGGGCCAGGCCCCAACGCTGGCCGGCATGGTGCGTCTCAGCCTGGCGGTTGGCCAGTTCCTGGTCGGCATCGGGCTCGTGGCGGTGATCGTCGGTTCGGTGCGCCTCGGCCGGCAGCTGCTCGAGGGCGTGCTGCTGTTCGCCCTGCTGCCGGTGGTCATGGCGGTGCTTTCACAGGTGCTGGGTGAGATCTGGGACCAGTTGCTGGAACGTCCGGCGGCAAGACGGCTGCGTGCCGTGCGTGATTTCCCGGCGGTGATCAGCCGCCGCGGACACCAGTTCATGAACCTGATGCTGGTGCTGCTCGTGCTGCCGCTGGTGGTGCGCGTGTTTCCGTTCACGGCGCCGCTGTGGGACGCTCTGGCGGGTTTCGCAGCGCTGAAGCTGGAGGTCGGCGGGATCAGCATTTCCCTGCTCGATGTGCTGGCCCTCGGCATCGGCATCACGCTGGCTCTCGTGGTGGCGCGCTTCGTCCGGTTCGTGCTGGACGAAGACGTATTCACGCGGCTGCCGCTCGCGGAAGGCGAGCGCGCTGCCGCCTCGCGCCTCATCTACTACCTGCTCCTGACCATCGGCATGCTGATGGCGCTCGCTGCTGCCGGCTTCCAGCTGAGCCAGCTCACGCTGGTGATCAGCGCACTCAGCGTCGGCATCGGCTTTGGCCTGCAGAACATCGTCAACAACTTCGTCTCCGGCATCGTGCTCGCCTTCGAGCGGCCGTTCCGGGCCGGTGACCTCATCGCGGTGGATCAGAGCAGCGGAAGCGTGCGCCACATCGGGCTGCGCGCCACGACGGTGCGCACCGCGGAGGGCGCCGACGTGATCGTGCCGAACAGCACCTTCATCGCCGGGCAGGTCACCAACTGGACGCTGTCGGATCGCATGCGCCGCATCCAGCTGCCGGTGGGCGTCGCCTACGGCAGCGATCCCCGCCAGGTTCAGGCCCTGTTGCTCGAGGTCTGCAAGGCGACGCCGGGCGTTGCTGCGCAACCGGAGCCGATCGTGGCGATGACGGGCTTCGGCGAGAGTTCCCTCGACTTCAGCGTGCTGGCCTGGACGCCGGATGCAGACCGGTTGATGGCGACGACCACGGCACTGGCCATGGGCATCTACGATGCGTTGAACGCCGCCGGCATCGGCATTCCCTTCCCGCAGCGCGAGGTGCGCATCCTGTCGCCGGATGGCCCGCCGGCCGCCGGCGCGTGAGCGTCGTGAGCGGCGCGGGTGCCACGCCGGGCCAGCTCGTCCTCGATCCCATCGGTGTCGTGTGGACGCCGGCGGCGAACCGGGCCGAGGCGGCGCGGCAGCCGAGCGCGGCGCCGGATGTCGCCGCCGAGATCCGCCTGTATCCCGGCCGGAACTTCGAGCATGCGCTGGAGGATCTCGCGGGCTGGGAATACATCTGGGTGCTGTTCTGGTTCCACCACAACCGCGGCTGGCGCCCGAAGGTGCTGCCGCCGCGGAGCACCTCGGGACGCAAGGGCGTGTTCGCCACGCGCGCGCCGCACCGGCCGAACCCGCTCGGGCTCTCGGCCGTGCGCCTGGAGCGCATCGAGGGCCTGACGCTTTTCGTCCGCGAAGTCGACATGCTCGATGGCACGCCGGTGCTCGACCTCAAGCCCTACGTACCCTACAGCGATGCACACCCGGCGGCACGCAGCGGCTGGCTCGACGACAGCGCGGCGGTGGCAGATCCGCTGCCGCCCCATGCGGTCAGCTTCGGGCCGGTGGCGCAGGAGCAGGCCGCCTGGGTCGAAGCCCACACGGGCCTGGCCCTGCGCGAACGCATCAGCACGACGCTCGCGCTCGGGCCGCAGCCGCACCCCTACCGGCGCATCCGCCGCCAGGGCGACGGCCTGGTACTCGCCGTCAAGGAGTGGCGCGTCCACTTCACGGTGGCGGGGCGACAGGTGCAGGTGGCTGCCATCACCTCCGGCTTCCGTCCGGCTGAGCTGGCCGGCGGAGATGAAATCCACGCGGTGCACCGGGCCTTCCTCGCCAGCTGGCCGGCTCCGTCAGCCTGACTGCGCGGACTCCGGCAGCGACCGGGATGCCGGCCCGGCGGGTCCCGTTGTTCGCCCACGGCTTTTGGATCCCGATGTCGATCCGGTTTGACCTGGGGCATAACTTGCGTGTAATTAAGCGGTTCCGGCGAAAATCAAGACTGAGGATATGAATATGGCCCTCTGGAAAGAACAGACGTCTCCTGCCGGGACGCAAGTCCCGCCCGTCAGTGCCGCCCCGTCCCGGGAGCCGGAGAAGGTTGCGCCCCTGGCCGCGGCGGATGCCTCACGGCGGGTGGAGCGGCCCGTGGCGAAGGAAACCATCATCGCGGCCGACCTGGCCATCGAAGGCAAGATCGAAGGCGCAGGCCATGTGCGCCTCGCCGGACGCTTCAAGGGCGATGTCCATGTCGATGGTGATCTCACCATCGAGCGCGGAGCCCATCTCACCGGCCAGGTGTTTGCCAAGACCGTGGTCATCGCGGGTGAATTGCACGGCAACATCAATGGTGCCGGACGGGTCGAGCTGCTCGAATCCGGCGTGCTCTGCGGTGACGTCAAGGCGGGCACGTTGATCGTGGCAGCGGGTTCCAGGATGCGCGGCAACGCTGAGTTCGGCTGGGACGACAAGGGCATGAAGCCGGTGGCAGCCAGGGCCTGACAGGCCAGCAGCCATGGCCAACCCGCCGCGCATGCTGTTTCCGGGCCGGGCGTCTGCCGCCAGGAGCAGCGTCGGACGCACCCGCCTGTGCCCGCATTGCAAGACGACGATCCTCGAGAGCGCCGGCATCTGTCCCGCCTGCCAGGGCTATCTGCGCTTCGAGCGCGGCAGCGGGCAGCCAGCGGCGGAGGCGGGCCTCTCGCCGCTGCGGGTATCAGGCACCATTCGCCATCCTCCCGAGGGTGAGTCCTGGGAATATTCGATGGTGCTGACCATCCGCAACGAGCGCGGCGAAGAGATTGCGCGGCAGGTCGTCGGCGTCGGTGCGCTGCACCCGCTCGAGGAACGCAGCTTCACCCTGACCGTGGATGTCTTTCGCCCGGGAACGGCCCAGCGCTAGGGCCGGATCAGCCGCCGGCGCGCCCATCCACCAGGCGCACAGCCCTGCGCGGGAGGCGGGGGAGCCACGGTGCCGTCCGCTAGACTCAGGCGTCTTTCACTGGCGCGCTGATGCGGGAGGGTGACGATGGGCGGTGCCGAGACCAGGACGATCATGGAGTTTCTCGCCGAGAATCCCAGCGTGGATGTCTCGCGCGCCTGGGAACGCTGCCTCGGCATCCACGCCAGGATCGTCGATCGGGTGCGGGCGCGTTTTCCAGTGGAGCGCCATCCGCAGAATGCCGGCCAGGATTACTGGGCTTCGGCGGATCGGCAACTCGAGGGCGGCTTCTGGGGTTACACCGGTGCGGAGGTGGACTGGCTGGTGCATTCCTGGCTCGGCAATCGCAAGGCCAGCATCCTCGACATGAATGCGACGGCATTTCTCAGCCAGCAGAACCGGGTGCCGCACCTCTGTGTGATCTTTGGCACCATCCCGAAACTGTATTTTTATGCCGAGTACACGCCGCGGGTGGATTTGCGCACCCACCACGACTACCTGCTGAAGTACTACGAACCGGCGAATGCCGATTTCCTCAGGTTCCGCAGCGACCCCGCCTGGACGCGCTTCGTCAGCCACGGCACCTATCTGCGGGCGCTGATGTCACCGGTCGCGGTGAGCTCCTACGCCGAGCTCACTGACGAGAACATCAGCAGTTGCGAGAAATTCCTTGGCCGGTTCGTCGATCGCTGGTTTGGCTGGCTCGACGATGCGGAGCCGGTTCCCGAGGCGGAACGTGCGGCACAACAGGACTACGACTACACGATCCGGGAGCTGGGCTACCGGACGGATCCGATGAATGTGCTGCCCCAGCGGGTGCTGGGCGAGGCTGAATTCAACCGCCGCCTGGAGATGCGCATAGGCACGCAGCAGATGGCGCAGACGCGGGGCCGCTGGGCCCGCTGAACAGCGCCTGCGGGATGCAGGCGGCAACTGCGGATGGCGCGATTGCCAGGGTGACCGGGGTGGGCATGGCCCAGGCCGTGCGGTTCAGGCCGCGCTGACCCGGGCCGGCCTGGCTCAGGCGCCGACGATGGCGAGAAAGACCGCCAGCGGGAAGAACAGCGCAACGCTGACTACCGCAATCTCGTGGATGACTTCACGCGCATTTCCGTTGTCGTTCGACACAGGCCTTCTCCTTCGCTGTTTCTTTTTTCCCTTGATTCGGCTGCAAGCTTAGCGCGCCCCTGTGGCACGATCCTTTCAGGGACGTAACGGCCTGTAACACTTTGTAACCACGGGATTTGCCGTCTGTCGACGGGCTACAATGGCCCCGGGCGAAAGCGCGAGGCTGCACGGGCGCGCACGATACGGGGCGATTCGCCGCAGAACTGTGAACCATGCCACGAATTCTCCTCATCGATGACGACGAGAAGCTGGGCGAGCTGCTGGGGGCATACTTCAAGCGCTTCGACCTGGAGCTGATTGCCGCCAACCATCCCGCCCTCGGGCTGGAGCGGCTGGAGAGGGACCGGCCGGATCTGGTCATCCTCGATGTCATGCTGCCCGACCAGGACGGTTTCCAGGTCTGCCGCGAGATCCGCCGCACGAGCACGGTACCCGTCATCATGCTGACCGCCCGCGGGGACGTGACCGATCGCGTCGTTGGCCTGGAACTGGGCGCTGATGACTACATGCCCAAGCCCTTCGAACCGCGTGAGCTGGTGGCGCGGGTGCAGAATGTGCTGCGACGGGCAGCGCCGCGCGAGGAGCCGGCGCCGGACGGGCGGCTGCGGTTCGAGGACCTCGAGATCAACCTCGAACGGCGGACGGTGGACCTGGAAGGCAGCCCGCTGGATCTCACGACGATGGAATACCAGCTTCTCGTGCTCTTTGCGGGCCATCCGGGCCAGACCTTCACCCGGGACGAAATCCTCAATGAACTGCGCGGCATCGATGCCCAGCTGTTTTCGCGTTCGGTGGACATCCTCGTGAGCCGGCTGCGCCAGAAGCTCAAGGACACCACGCGCCAGCCGCGCTTCATCAAGACCGTGTGGGGAACCGGCTACACTTTTATCGGCGTGGATCCTGGCGTCGCATGATCCGGCAGATCGCCCACTCGCTGTCCGCGCGCCTGCTTGGCATCTTTCTCATCACCTCGATTGTCTATGGGGTGGGCTCCCGGTACACGATCGATTTCGTGTGGGGCACCGGCTACCTGAGCGAGGTCGTCGGTGGTCACATGGCGCTGCATGTGGACTACCTCCTGAAAGACATCGGTGATCCGCCGCGCATCGAGCGCGCCGAGGCCATCGTCAGCAGGATGCCGATGGACATCATGCTGCGCGGACCGGGTCTGGACTGGGCCTCATCGCCGAACTTTCCGCCCCTGGAGAAGCTCCCGTTCCAGAAAAGCGAGGTGTTGTTGCGTTATGCGGAGACCGACAAGCAGGGCTGGACCCGGCTCGTGCGCCTGACGGAGTTCGCACGCTACCACCGCCGCGTTTTCATCAAGGTCATCGACGGCGACTACGAGATCATCTTTGCGGCGCCAAAGCTCGCCGATGTACCACACGCGGACCTCACCTCGCCAGCCATCGGCCTGCTCGCGATCATCGTGCTCGCCGGCTGCTACTTTTCGGTACGCTGGCTGGTGCGTCCCATCGACTGGATCAAGGAGGGCGCCGCGCGTATCGGCCAGGGTGACCTGGGCTACCGGATTCCCACCACGCGCCATGACGACCTGGGCGAGCTTGCCGCGGACATCAACCACATGGCTGATGACGTCGGCCAGATGCTCGAAGCCAAGCGCCAGCTCCTGCTCGCCATCAGCCACGAGCTGCGCTCGCCGCTGACCCGCGCGAAGGTGGCGCTCGAGTTCCTCGATGACGAGAACATCAAGACCAACCTGATGCAGGACATCAAGGAGA
>CAZQGA010000111.1:0-7154 GCA_964592735.1 uncultured Chromatiaceae bacterium
GTCCAGGGTCAACGCCCGCCCGAAATTATCGGTGACAGTCCTCAGCAAGCCGCAACTGTCGTACGCCAAAATCTGATAAACCCCCGTGCGATCAGTGATCTTTATCAGCCGACCCGTGGTGTCGTATTCCTCGGTCTGTTCACCATTGGCGGTCGTATAACGCCAGGTGCCATCGCCCATCTTGACCAGGGAGTCAACTACATCCCCATCGGGAATGTATGCCCCGTTGTACAGGTTGAACGCCAATACCTTTCCATCGTCTCTATAGGCGGCAGCTGTTTCGATGCCGTTACTACCAGTCGTTGCCCTGACCACAATTGCGCGCTGATAGCTGTGCCGCCAAAGAACGCCCATTCGGTCCATGCCAATCAGTTGACGCTCTGGCTCCTCTGGATTACTCGCCATTTCGACTCGTTGCGCGAGAGTGCCGGGAAAGTTGGTCACTGAATACCATGCCGCACTGGTCAGCAAATTGTTGTAATGGCGAGTGAACTCAAGCGGCAAGCGTCCGCTACCGTTGTAATCTTGTTCTTTCTGGTATTTGCCACCGATCCCGAGCGAAATCGGGTTACCGCATGTCGGACATTGTGGGCCAAGATTCTTGTGGAGATCTCGCCCATTGGCGTTGAGAGAACAATAAGCGCCTCCCTCGTTCGAATAACCATTTGGACAGGGTGCACTCCTCTGCCTGACAACCGTCTCCACAACCTGCGTAACATGGCCACTGCTTGGCGGACATCGATCCCACTCAAATTTATATTGGGATGCATTGGCAATCTCTATTCCATTAATGGCCCCTGGCATGACACCCAAGTTCGCACCACATTTCACAATGGTTTTGGGGGTCGTCAACCAGCCCATACGGGTTATCTTGAGATTGCAATGGCTGAGAGCTGAATATCCTGAATGTGGCAAATAATTCGCAAATGATGCTGCTTCAGAGGTAACTCCCATGCTTTCACAGGTGGTGTCGTAGTAAACCCATGGTGTCACGAGTGGGGTAATGCACAATTTCGTGCCACCGGGACTTGGCTTGCAGGCTGCCGGATAGGCGGCTGTGGTTGGCGTCCAGAAAAAACCACCGGTCAGCAATACGGCCAAACACCAGACGCACGCAGTCTGAAAGCTGGCTGCAGGGTTCGGAATCTTCAGCATGAACTCGTCAAAGTTAAGTCGGGCATGGAAAACAAGCGCAGCAAAATCACACTCCTCCATGATCTGGATCACGGTCCCGCAGCGAACGCGCACGCCATGGCAGATGCCTCAACCAAGGTTGTTCGCCGGAAACTGGCCATCGACTGTACTGCAGGTCGATCACCCTCTTGACTCCCAGTGAAGAATGTCGGTGCGCCCCCCTCGGCTGTCAAGCACTTCGATACAAAGACAAACAGGCACGTTAATTCAGAGGCCACCCAACCCTCGGCAGATCTAGTCAGGCGCTTCGGGATACACCTGGAACCCCGGTTTCGACGGGATGAAGTCCTTCTCGCGCGACAGCAGCAGGATGGTGTTCGTGCGGATGGCCGGCGAGGGCCCGGCACGCGCGCTGTACTCACACGTCATGGACCTGTCATCGCTGAAGCTCGGGCCGGAAAACTACCGGGGCATTCCCGTGACACCGGTGCCACCAGGCGCAGTGCTCATCAGCGACTTCACACACCAGGGTGACACCAGGGTGCCGGGCATTCGGTTTCGGAAACCAGGGGCTGGAACTGAACGACTGTTCGCCACCTATTGCCCAAAATGCAAAACCGGCATTTCCGAAACCGAAGTACCGGCACCTTCATCGGCACCTTCATCTAGTCTGCCGCGGCGACCTGGAGCTGCCGGCGGCAGGCGGCAAAAAGATCGAGCGCCGGCTCGTAGGCGACGGTGCGTACACGCAGCAACCCGAGCACCGAGTGGAACAGGTTGTCGTGGGCTGCGGGCAGCGCACCACGCGCCTTGGCACAGGTCCAGTCGATTCCCGCATCCGCCACCAGGCCGGGGGACAGCCAGGCGAGCATCGGCACTTCCAGTTGTTCGGCAGGTGCGATGTGGTAGGGCAGGCCATGCAGGTACAGGCCATTCTCGCCGAGTGACTCGCCGTGGTCGGACACGAAAATGAGGCCCGTGTTGCGATCAGTCATGCCCTCGAGCATGGCCAGCACTCCGGCGAGCACATGGTCCGTGTACAACACGGCATTGTCGTAGGCATTGACGACCTCTTCACGGCTGCACTGGCGCAGATCAAGGTTCTCGCAGGCCGGGGTGAAGCGGCGGAACTCGGGCGGATAGCGGCGCGAATAGGCGGGCCCGTGATTGCCGAGCATGTGGAGGACGACCACGCGGTCACCGGGTTGCGCGGCTGCCGCCGCCAGCCGCTGCAGCAGGATGCCGTCACGACAATGTTCGCCGTCGCAGAAGGCGGGATCGGAGCTGCCGTCCAGCTGCTCGGTCGGCAGGTCTGCACAAACACCCTTGCAGCCTGACTGGTTGTCGATCCAGGTCACGGCAAGCCCCGCACGCTGCAGCACGTGGAGCAATGACTCCTGTCTGGCGATGCGTCCGCCGTCGTAATCGCGCCGGCCCACGGGAGCGAAGAGGCAGGGCACCGATACGGCGGTACTCGTGCCGCAGGCACTCACGCGCGGGAAAACCGCGAGATCCTGCCGTGCCAGTTCCGGTGTCGTCTGGCGCGCGTAGCCGCTGAGCCCGAAGTTGGCGGCACGCAGGGTTTCACCCACGACGATCACGAGCAACTGCGGGCGGCGACCCGCAGCAACCACCCTGGCCCGATGGGCATCGGGACCGACGATGAGCCGCGGACCATCCGGTGCCGCAGTCGCATCGCGCACCACACGGACCATGGAAACGAGGTAGTTGGCGGGGGTAACCAGGCTTGCCACGCCCTGGCGGGCGCGCACCAGCGAGGAAATCTCCTTGTACTGACCGAACACGGCGCCCCCGGCAATCACGAGTGCAATCACGACTGCCACCGCCCGCCGGGCCAGTGCCCTGCCCCAGGGTCGAGCCGCCACCCGTACGCGGGCAAGTACCACTGCCGGGAGGACTGCATAAACCAGCAGGTGCCAGCCAAGCTCCACGGTCAACAACTCGCGTGCCTCCGGCGCATCCGTCTGCAGGGCATTGCGCAGCATGTCGGCATCGAGGTGGATGCCAAAGTGCTCCATGAAAAAGCTGGCGAATGCACTGCCCACGAAAATCAGCATGAGCACCGGCCGGACCAGGCGGCCCGGGATAATGAGTGCGAGGCTCGCAAACTGGACTGCCGTCAACGCCAGGAACAGGAGCGCAAAGATGCCAGCGTCTGCCGGGCGGACGGGCCCCTCGGCAAAGAGGCGGTGCCAGGCGGCGTTGTTGTAGAAGAGGGAAAACGCCACCGCACTCGCCAGCAGCAGCGTCTCCGGCGCCAGCACCGGATGCCAGCCACGCCACCTGCCCATCACTGTGTCCGACATCCTGTCCCCCAGGCCAAGCCTGCCCTGCAGCAAGCCACGCGAGGCGGCAGCCGCAGGGTCGTGATCGATCGGGGCGTTGGACGGGCGGGGTGGGCAAAATCAACCGGTGCCGGGGCGGGCATGGAGGGGCATGCCCCGTTGGCCAACGTGCGGCCAAGGTGCAATCAGGGGGAACCCACCAGGGAAAGATGTGCCGGCGGCGGGCGGCCGGTGACAGGCCCGGCTGCGCGCCCTCAGTAGCCGAAAGGCGTGAAGACGTCCCGCTTGACGAACAGGCTCTTGACGAACCGCCAGCGGATCCGCCCGTTGGTGAGCCAGCGCACGGCCGCACCGCTCTCCCTGGCCGCGAGCATGCCATCGACCAGGAAGGGCGTGACGGTCTCCACGGTATCAGCAAGGATGTTGAGGATCCGCTTGCTCCGCTGCCAGCTCTCGCCGCGCTTGTCCGCAGGCGGCACGAGCAGATCGGTGATGACGATGCCGGGACTCAGGTAGCCGACCTTGACCGGCGTTTCCTTCAGCTCGAGCACCATGGCCCTGGTGAAGTAGCGCAGTGCGTACTTGGTGGCGCCGTAGGGTGCGGCGGTCCTGCGGATCTGGCCATTGCTGCCCAGGCCTTCCATGTTCCAGATCCAGCCACCCTGCTGCTGGTGCATGCCGGTGATGCACACGCGCATGCAGTTCATCAGGCCCACCACGTTGGTCAGTACGGTGGTCCGGTAGTCCGCCGGATCGATCATGAAGAACGGCACCTTCATGCCGTCACGGCCGGCGTTGTTCACCCAGATGTCGATCCGGCCGAAGGCGGCGGCCGCCGCATCCCACAGCGACTGGACCTGGCCGTAGTCGGCGACATCGCAGGGATGACCGGCGACGCGTCCCCCGGGAAATTCAGCGGCAAGGCCCGCAACCGCGGCATCAACCGCCTCGTGGCCACGGCTGCAGACCATCACGGCATGGCCCCGGCGCAGGAATTCACGCGCCATCCCCAGGCCGATACCCTTGGTGCTGCCGGTGATGACGACGTTCATGCGTGCCCCGCGGTGAGTCCGGCCGATCCTTGCGGACACCGGCTCATGCCAATGCCTGGCTCAGCCCGCCTGAAGGTTTTCCTGCGCCTGCACGCCCTTGCGGTAGACGGCGTAGACCACCACCGGGATATCGAGGTCGCCAAGCGTCTCGTGGATGTGCGGTTCGACGTCGGCCCATTCCAGCCGCCCGACCCCAGTGGCGAGGCGTGGCAGGGCAATACTCGTGAATTTCTCCTGGATCGCCAGGTTGCGCAACTGACGCAGGGCATGGCTGACGTAGGAAATGGTTGCCTTGCCCGGCTTCTGGCCACGGCCGTAGGCCGCTTCCTGCGTGAACAGGTTGACGATGCGCCGGCCGCCCGGCCCGGCCCAGGTCCAGATCTGGCCCGCATGCACATGGGTCGTCTTGCAGTAGTGGCGGAAATCCTTGTAAAGCGCCGGCCACTGCTCACGCAGTGCGAGGGCGAGCCCCTGGCGGAAGTCGTCGTTCGGTGCGACGCCGTGGGCAAGTACCTGGGCCCTGGTGAGAAGGATGTCTCCGGTAACCTGGTGAATCATGATGTCCTGGTCCGTTCAGCTGGCATGACAGGATCGAAGAATAGCATGGCGGAAGAACCGGGCCGGTTTGCCCGGGCGGCACCCGTACACCGTGCTACAGTCGCCGCGGGAACCCGGTCATGCTCATCGAATTCCACAGAAAAATGCTGGCGGATGCCGTCCGCTCACGGGCCTTCGAAACGGCCCTGCGCCAGGTCATCGTGCCAGGGCAGACCACTGTCGCGGACCTTGGTGCCGGTACGGGCATCCTCGGCTTCATGGCGCAGCGGCTCGGAGCCCGCGAGGTGCATCTCATCGAGCAGGGCGAGGTCATTTCCCTGGCCGCACAACTGGCCGATGCCAACGCCATCCCGGGCCTGCACTTCTGGCAGGCGCACTCCGGAGAGATCCTCGATCCACCCCAGGTCGATGTGGTGGTGGCGGAAATCCTGGGCAACTTTGCCCTGGAGGAAAACGCACTGGAAACGCTGGCCGATGCGCAGCGTTTCCTCAAGGCAGGCGGCACGCTGATCCCGGCCTCGATCAGGCAGTGGATCGCACCCGTATGCAACAGCGCACTGCGCGACGAGCTGTGCAGCTGGGACGCGGCCCCGATGGGGCTGGATTTCAGCGCAGCACGCGCACTGTCCCTCGACAACATCTACGTGCGACGCATCACGCCAGGCGACCTGCTGGCAGGCGTCACTCCACGGTGCTGGGACGAACTGGACTTCGGCAGCACCATCGACGGGCAGCGTCGCGGCACGGCAAGCTGGACGCTCGATGCCCGCACAGACATCCACGGATTCGCCCTGTGGTGGGATTGCGAACTGGTTCCCGGCGTGCATCTGGGCACGAGCCCCGGCGGTCCGCCAACACACTGGGAACAGGTGTACGCGCCGGTGGCGGCACCGCTCGACTGCGCGCCCGGTGATGAGATCAGCATCCACATCGAGTCGGAAACCGGCGGCGGTGAAGCCGGCATCGGCCTGCGCTGGGAAGTCCGGCACCGCCGGGCAGGCCAGATCATCGCCTCCCACGCGCACGACATCGGCCGCGGCTTCATCGGTTGAGCCGTTCCTGGATGCGCCGTGCCACCGGCTCCAGCTTGAGCCCGTCGGCCATCTGTACCAGGGTGTGCAAGCGATCCGCATCGATGACGCGCCAGTTCCGGCGCGAGCGTCGCACCAGGCCTTCGTGATCAAGGCGACGCAGCGTCCGGCTCAGGTGCACGTAACTCAGGCCCGCTGCATCGGCAATGAGATCCTGGCCTGCCGGCAACTCGAACCCCTGGTCATCGGCTAGCCGCACCACACGCAGTCGCGTCCACAATTCCCAGAGCAGGTAGGCGACACGTTCGTACGCGCTCATGCGCCCGATGGCGACCAGGTGCGCACGGGTGATGGCCTCCTGGTAAGCCTCTGCCCACCAGAGCGCGGCTGCAATGCGCGGCGAGCGGCTCACCAGGTCCAGGACTTCTTCGGCCTGCACGAGCGAGTAGCTCAGTCCGGTCAGCGCCTGCATGGAAAAACCGGCACGCGACATCACGAACACACTCGGGTCGCAGAAATCACCGGGCAAGTCGAAGTCGATGACCTGGCGCCGGCCGTCACTCAAGGTGCGATGACGGAAGGCCCAGCCCTCATGGATCAGCACGGCCGCGCTCACCCGGGCGCCGCCCTCGACCAGGGTCTGGCCCGCCGGACAATGCCGGCGTGCGCCGCCCAGCGCAGCAAGTGCAGCAACATCAGCCGCATCGAGATCGATCACGCTCGCGAGCTTGTGTACCAGTGGCGTCGTCACCTGCATGGACTCCGGTCAGGACTGCCCGTGGCCGGCAAAACCGGGCACCAGGCAGCAACCACCTGTTATTAGCACAGGTTAACGCGGCCTGCAGCCGTGGCGGACACTATGCAGGCGTGGGTGTCTTCATTGCGGAAGGAAGGGCCATGAACCAGGAAAGCCAGGTCGTCGCAACGCCGCCCGGACGGCCAGCAGCCGTGCGCAAGGATGTATCCATCAAGAGCATGGTAGTGCGCAAGCAGCGGGTCAGCGGCGAGGATTTCCACCGGCTGATCGCCGAAGCTGCCTATTTCCGCGCTGAGCAGCGCGGGTTCGTGCCAGG
>CAZQGA010000112.1:0-7085 GCA_964592735.1 uncultured Chromatiaceae bacterium
CCAGCCGCGGGCAACCTGAAGGCTGCCTGAAGTTTCGCCACGCCGCGCGTGCTGCGCGGCGCGCTGAGACCTGAAGCCCCGGCCACGCCGGGGCTTTTTTTGTGCCGGAGTGAATGTGCCGGGACGCTTACTGCGGCTTCGAAATCTGGTCGAAAACGCCACCATCATCGAAGTGCCGTGCCTGGACGGCCTCCCAGCCGCCGAGGTCGCGGATGCTGAGCAGGCGCAATTGCGGGAATTGCTGCGCGTACTGCTCCGCGACTGCTGCCAGGCGTGGCCGGTAGTGGTGCTGCGCGATGAGTTCCTGGGCCTGCGGCGAGTACAGGTATTCCAGGTAGGCGCGGGCCAGGGCCGTGGTGCCGCGGCGGTGCGTGTTGCGTTCGACGACTGCCACCGGTGGCTCGGCGAGGATGCTGAGGGAGGGTGCGATGACCTCGAACTGGTCCTTGCCGAGTTGTTTGCGGGCGAGGAAGGCTTCGTTTTCCCAGGCGATGAGGACGTCGCCGATGCCTCGCTGGACGAAGGTCACGCTCGAGCCGCGCGCGCCGGTGTCGAGTACCGGTACATTCGCAAAGAGCCGGCGCATGAAGGCCATTGCGGCTGCTTCGTCGCCCCTGTTCTTCTCGAGGGCGTAGCCCCAGGCGGCGAGGTAATTCCAGCGCGCGCCACCGGAGGTTTTCGGATTCGGCGTGATGACGCGCAGACCCGGTCGCACCAGGTCATCCCAGTTGCGGATGTTCTTCGGGTTGCCCTTGCGTACCAGCAGGACGATGGTGGAAGTGTAGGGGGCGCTGTTGTCCGGCAGTGCGGCCTGCCAGTTGCCCGGCAGCCGGCCGGATTTGCCGGCGATGGCGTCGATGTCGAGCGCGAGTGCCAGCGTCACCACGTCTGCCGGCAGGCCATCGATCACCGAGCGCGCCTGGTGGCCTGAACCGCCGTGGGACTGCTGGATGCGGACTTCCTGCCCGGTGAGGTCCCGCCAGTGGCTGGCAAAGAGCTTGTCATAGGCGAGATAGAACTCCCGTGTGGCGTCGTAGGACACGTTGAGGAGCCGCACCGTATCCGCGCCGCAGGCTGGCCCGGCGGCCAGGGCCGCCATGACCATCAGGGGCAGCACCAGGCCCAAGTGCAGGAGCGGTCTCATGACACGGGCCTCGCGGCCATCCACAGGTTCCTGGCATCGCATGGCTGGCACGATGCCGACCCCTGGTGTGGCCTGTCAATGCAGGTGATGTCGTGGTGACGGTGAGCCTGCTGCCGCTACGGCCGCAGGCGAAATGTCACCACTTTGTCACTCCTGTGAGACTGCTTTCGTCACCGCCCATGCCTACCATGCGCAGGCAAGGGGCGCCGATGTCCATCCAGTTCGAGCAAGTCACCAAGTACTACCGCGGCGTGCCGGTCGTCAACGGCGTCACGCTGGAAATCGCCAAGGGCGAGTTCTTTGTACTGCTCGGCCCGAGCGGCAGTGGCAAGAGCACGCTCCTGCGCGGCATCGCCGGACTCACCGACATCGACCACGGACGCATCGCCCTGCATGGCCGCGATGTCACGTTCGTCAATCCGCGCGATCGCGGTGTCGGCTTCGTCTTCCAGCACTACGCCCTGTTCCGCAACATGAGCATCGCGGACAACATCGAGTTCGCACTGCGCATCCGCGGCGTGCCAGCCGCACGCCGGCGCGAACGCCGCCGGGAACTGCTGCGCCTGGTGGCGCTGGAGGGCATGGACGAGCGCCTGCCGTCACAGCTCTCCGGCGGCCAGCAGCAGCGCGTGGCAGTGGCCCGTGCGCTGGCACACGAACCCGAGGTCCTGCTGCTCGACGAGCCCTTCGGTGCACTCGATGCCCTGATCCGCGTCGAGTTGCGACGCACGGTGCGCGACGTGCAACGTCGTCTCGGCACCACCACCGTGCTGGTGACCCACGACCAGGAGGAAGCGTTCTCGCTCGCCGACCGCATTGGCGTCATGCACATGGGGCGGCTGCTCGAGACTGGCCGGCCCCAGCAACTCTACCGGCAGCCGGCGACGCGCTTCGTCGCGACGTTTCTCGGCGCCGCCAACCTGCTGCTCGGTGAAGTTGCTCCGCCACGGGTGCGCATCGGCCAGGCGCTGGTGAACCGCAGCGGCCAGGCACGCCCCGATGCCATTGCCGGCACCGAGGTGGTCACGGTGGTGCGCCCGGAAGACCTCGAGGTTGCCCGTGAACGCCAGGCGCTGACGCAGGCCTGTGTCGGTGCCGGTACTGTCGCAGAGACCCATTTCGGCGGTGGCGTGGAACGCCTGCTGCTGCGGGTGGACGCAGCTGCGGGCCTGCGCTCGGCGGTGCGGGTCGACCCCGGCATGCACCCGGACCTGCCCGCAGGCGCCAGCCTGCTCGAAGTGACCCGAACCGCTGCCGAGGCAATGGCGACACCGCTGGCGGTGGGTGATGCGGCCGTGGTGGGCGTGCGCCGCGTGCACGTATTGCCCACACCCATATCGAGCTTCCTCTTCCGTGCACCGACCGCGGAGGCGGCTGCGGTGCTGCGCAACGCGCCACTGGTGGCCCAGCTGGCCCACAGTACCCGCGCCAATCTGGACGATTCGATCGTTGCCGCCGGGGAGGCCGGTGGAGCCCTGCGCAACGCCGGGGTCGTGGTGGTCGACAGCAGTGATTGCACGTCGGCGCAGCTGGCTGCATTGCTGGTCCAGGGTGGCCGGCGGCTGCTCTGTCTGCCACACGATGCGGCACCGCCACGCCGCGTGATCATCCACTGCCCGGATGAAGCGCCCCAGGGTGAAACAATGGGGCTGGTGGCGAGCCTGGTCCGCAATCTCAATGCCGAGGCTACTTTCGTCACTGTCCTGCGGGCAGGCGCACTGGCCGCCGAGCGCAGCCTGGCGTTGCGCCACCTGCTCGATACCCGTGCCTGGGTGCGTGCCGGGCATGGGCTCGACCTGCGCACAGAGCTGTGTGAGGGCGAAGTCGGTGAGCAACTGCGTGCGCTGGTGTCGGTCCCGGAGCCGGCGCTGCTGGTGCTGGGGATCGGTGGCGACCGCCAGGAAATCGAGGCCCTGCTGGCACGCGATACCGGCTGGATCTTCGCCCCGGGCGCCCGCTCGCCGCTGTTGCTGTCGTACTCCGGGTCGCGCCCGGGGGCGCTGGCGGCCGTGCTCTAGCCATGACGGGCCAGGCCGGTTCGCGCCACTGGCGCTTTCGCGAGCCTGCGGTGTTGTCCGGTTTCGGGCTCACCTTCGGCTACGCGGTGCTGTACCTGTCACTGATCGTGCTGCTGCCGATGGCGGCGCTTGTCATCCGGGCGGCCACTGCGTCGCCCGGGGAGATCCTCGCGACTCTGGGTGAACCGCGGGTGCTGGCCGCTTTGCGCCTGTCCTTCGGCGCTGCATTGCTTGCTGCCGGCATCAATACTGTCTTCGGCCTTGTCGTCGCCTGGGTGCTGACCCGCTACGACTTTCCCGGCAGGCGCCTGCTCGATGCGCTGATCGATCTGCCGTTTGCCCTGCCGACGGCGGTCTCGGGCATCGCCCTGGTGACGGTGTTTGCTGAAAACGGCCTGCTCGGCGGCTGGCTGGCCGGCTTCGGCATCAAGGTGGCCTACACCTGGGTCGGCGTCACGGTGGCGCTTACGCTGATCGGCATTCCCTTCGTGGTGCGCGCCCTGCAGCCGGTGATCACGGCGCTCGACCCGGCTCTGGAGGAAGCGGCGACGTCGCTCGGAGCCAACCGCTGGCAGGCCTTCCTGCGCGTCATCCTGCCGGCGATCCTGCCGGCACTGCTCACGGGCTTCACCCTCGCATTTGCCCGCGGGGTGGGCGAATACGGCTCGGTGATCTTCATCGCCGGCAATCTGCCGATGAAGACCGAGATCATGCCGTTGCTGATCATCATCAAACTCGAGCAGTTCGATTACACGGGAGCTGCCATTCTCGGCTTCCTGATGCTGGCGCTGTCGTTCGCCATGCTGCTGGTCATCAACCTCCTGCAGGCCTGGCAGCGCCGGCGCCTCGGCCTGGCGGGCTGAGATGGCCGCCGCTGCCCTGCATGAGCGCGACCGCATGGGCCAGTGGCGTGCGCGGCTGCTGCGCGGGGCACTGATCGGTATCTCGGCGGCATTCCTCGCCGTGATGCTGCTGGTGCCGCTTGCCACCGTGCTCGTGGCCGCGCTGGCAAAGGGCCTGGCTTTCTACCGCGAAGCGCTCATCGAACCCGATGCGCTGGCGGCCATGCGCCTGACGCTGCTCACCACCGCGCTGGTGGTACCGCTCAACACGCTCTTTGGCATCGCCGCTGCTTATGCCATTGCCCGCTTCAGCTTCCGGGGCAAGAGCGTGCTGACCACGCTGATCGACCTGCCTTTTGCCATCTCGCCGGTGATCGTGGGCCTGAGCTATGTGCTGCTCTTCGGTGCCAGTGGCTGGTTTGGCCGCTGGCTGGAGGAGCACGATGTCCTGGTGATCTTTGCGCTGCCCGGCATCGTCCTGGTGACGCTGTTCGTGACTTTCCCCTATGTCGCCCGCGAGCTGATCCCGCTGATGCAGATGCTGGGTACCGACGAAGAGGAAGCCGCCATTTCGCTGGGCGCCAGCGGCTGGACGACTTTCTTCAAGGTCACCCTGCCCAAGATACAATGGGGCGTGATCTACGGTGTGATCCTCTGCAATGCGCGTGCCATGGGCGAGTTTGGCGCGGTGGCGGTGGTCTCCGGCTACATCCGCGGCCTGACGACGACCATGCCGCTGCAGGTGGAGATCCTGTACAACGAATACAACGCCGTGGCGGCCTTCGCCGTGGCTTCGGTGCTGAGCCTGCTGGCCGTGGTGACGCTGGTCATCAAGACGGCCATCGAGTGGCGCACGGGCCAGCGCGGTGGACATTGAGCGCCCCGGGGCAGGCTCCGGCATGAAGCCTGCGCGTCCGCCTGGCCTGGCTGCCTGGCTTGGCATCGGCAGTAGCGTCATCGTCCTGCTGGCGGTGCTGGCTGTGGCGGCTGCCTCAGTCGGCCTGCTCGGGAGCCTGGCACGCCAGCAGGCCACGACCCGCGTCAAGCTTGCCAGTGCGTCGGCCCAGGACTATCTGCGCCGCGTCAACGAGGAGCTGCTGACCGATGCCCGTGAACTCGCCGCCCGCCCGACCCTGATCCGCCTGCTGCTGCAGGGGGACCTGCGCGCGCTCGAGCCACTGCTGGCCCGTTACGCCGAATCCGAGCAACTCTACGCCTGCCTGCTGGTCAGCGAAGGCGGCGTTGCCGTGGCAGCGGGTGGCAGGCTGCCCTGGGGCGAGCTGGAGCCGGCCATCATCGAGCAGGGTGAGCGCTTCGTGCTCGCTTCACGCGAGGCGGGTGTGATCGTCAGCGGGGCCGCGACACCCGTGCCCCGTCTTGGACACTATCGGGTCGTTGCGCTGCGGGCCATAGACGCGCCGCTGCTGGCCGGCCTGCAGGAGCAGGTTGGCGCCCGTGTGAACGTAACCAATTACACGACCTACACCGCGCCACCCGAGGATCCCCTGACTGACCTGCACGGTGAGGCGATCAGTACGGGCCAGCTCGTGACCCGCCGTTTCGAGAGGCCGGATGTCTACGTCGCGACGACGCCGTGGTCTGTATCGACGGGTGAACTGGTCGGGCTGGTCGATGTGCAGATCGACGCGGCAGAGTTTGACGCCGCGGCGCGCGTGCTGGCCAGGCGCCTGGCAGTTATTGCGCTGGTGGTTCTGGCGCTTGCCGCCCTGGGCGGCGTGCTCTATGGCCGCTGGCTGGCCCGGCCACTGGAGGCACTGCGCAACGCCGCCGGCCGCATCGGCCGCGGTGATTTCTCCGTGGCCATGCCGGCTTCCGGCATCAATGAAATCGGTGCGCTGGCGCTCACCATGGATGAGATGCGCAGCAATCTCGTTGACCTCACTGCGGTGCTGAGACGGCAGGAGGCCGAGGCCCGTGCCGTGCTGGCGGGTGTGGTGGAGGGCGTCTATGCCGTCGATTCCGGGCGTGTCATCCGTTACGCCAACGACCAGGTCGTGCGCATGCTCGGCCGGCCACGCGACGAGATCATCGGGCGTTTCTGTGGCGATGTCCTCAATCCGGAACCCGTCGACGGCGTGCGGCCCTGCGAGCGCAACTGCCCGATCCTCACGGCGCGCAGCACCGGCCAGGGCAGGGCCGCCGAGCGTCTGTGCGTGCCGGGCGGGCCGCCGCGCTCGGCCGTCGTGGTCAGCGCCCCGCCCACCGAGGGCCAGCAGGTGCAGGTGCTGCGCGACGAAACCGAACTGGAGTCGGTGCGCCGGGCGCGTGACAGCGTGCTGGCCAACATCTCCCATGAATTCCGCACGCCGCTGGCAGCACAGCTCGCCTCCATCGAGTTGCTGCAGGATGGCCTGGGACGCCTCCCGGCGGCCGGGCAGCAGGACCTGCTGCGCAACCTCGAACGTGGCGTGTTGCGGCTCATGCGGCTGATCGACAACCTCCTGGAAAGCGTGCGCATCGAGGCGGGCCAGCTCGCCATCCGCGCGCAGACCCTGGCGCTTGCCGAAGTGGCGGAGGAGGCTGCCGCGCTGGTCCGCCCGCTGCTCACCCAGCGTCACCAGATTCTCAGCACGCAATGGCCGCAGGACTTGCCTGACATCGTCGGTGATGGACAGCGGCTGGTGCAGGTTTTCGTCAACCTGCTGGCCAATGCCAGCAAGTTTGCGCCCGAGGGCAGCACCATCCGCATCGGCGGTGAGTTGCGCGGGACGCAGGTGGCTGTCTGGGTCGAGGACGAGGGCAGTGGCCTCAGTGACACGGATCCTGCCACGGTGTTCGAGCGCTTCCGGCGTGCGGGAGACGTGGAGCCGGAGGCGCCGGGGCTTGGCCTGGGCCTGTGGATCGTGCGTTCGATCATTGAACGCCATGGTGGCGAGGTGGGCATGGAACGCACCGCCGCGCACCGCACGCGTTTCTTTTTCCTGTTGCCGTCCGGGACACAGGCGTGAAGCTGCTGCTGGTGGACGATGATGCCGACTTGCTGGCCGTCACCAGCTTCGCCCTGCAGCAGGCGGGCTTCCTGGTGCTCGGTGCCAGCAGCGTGCCCACTGCCGTGGAGAC
>CAZQGA010000113.1:0-7084 GCA_964592735.1 uncultured Chromatiaceae bacterium
AAGGCGCGTGGCAACTGGCAGCTGTCGTATGTCTACCAGGATCTGGAGCGCGACGCGGTCTTCGGCCTGTGGACGGATTCGAGCTTTGGTGGTGGCAGCACCGATGCGAAAGGACACGTTCTGCGTGGCGCCTATGCGCTGACAGACCGGACCCGGATGGGGATCGCCTACTACCTCAACGAGATCGGCATGAACCAGGGCAGGAAGACGGACTACGACCGCCTGCAGCTCGACCTGGATTTCCGGTACTGAACCCGCGTCGCGCAGCCAGCACGATGCATCGCGCACCGGTCCACCCTGTGGCGCTGGCCGGGGGCAGGCCAGCGCCGGCCAACCTCAGGCAGCGGGCACGCCCCAGCCGCCGGCGGCGTAGCCCTTCGGCAGGCCCGCATCCGGCGTGAAGCCGTACATCTCCTCGCCCGGCAGCGCATCGATGAGGATCTGGCGCACGGCGAGCAGTTTGTCGATGTCGATGCCGGTGCGCAGGCCCATCGCGTCGAGCATGAATACCAGGTCTTCGGTGACGATGTTGCCGCTGGCGCCGGGCGCGTAGGGGCAGCCGCCCAGGCCGCCGAGCGAGCTGTCGAGCGTGGTGATGCCTTCCTCGAGTGCGGCGAGCGCATTCGCGAGTCCCAGCCCGCGCGTGTTGTGCAGATGGACGCTGGAGAGCCGGTCGTGGCCGATTTCGGTGCGCACCAGCTTGATGAGGCGGCGCAGCTGTGCAGGGTTTGCGTAACCCGTCGTATCGGAGAGCCCGACCTCCTCGACGCCGGCTTCGATCAGGCGCCGGGCGAGTTCCACGACCTTGCCCTCCGGCACCGCGCCTTCCAGCGTGCAACCGAAGGCGGTGGAGACGTTGCCTTCGAAGCCTGGACGCCCGGCCTCGGGCAGGCTGCGGATGAAACTGGCGATCTGGCGCACGTCCTCGATGACTTCATCGTGGGTCTTGCGCAGGTTGGCCTTGCTGTGGGTTTCGCTGGCCGAGAGCGGCAGGGCGATCTTGTGCGCACCGGCGCGGATGGCATTCTCAGCGCCCTTGAAGTTGGGTACGAGCGCAAGCACGGTCAGGCCCGGGATGCTGCGCGCCCAGGTGACGATCTCGGCGGTATCGGCCATCTGCGGCAGCAGTTTCGCCGGCACGAAGGAGCCCACTTCGATCTCGCGCACGCCGGCTGCGGCTTCCGCGGCGATCCACGCCTTCTTGGCCGCCGTCGGCATGATGGACTTGATGCTCTGCAGGCCGTCGCGAGGACCGACCTCGCTCACCAGCACGTCGATTGTCCTGTTTTCCTGCATGGATCCTGATCCCCAACTGTTGTGCCCGCCCCGGCGACTCCCGCCGGGGCGCGTCTATTCTATATGGGGGCGGCGTGGGCGATAATCCACGGCCCCGCGGCGGGTCCCGAGGCCCTGCCGACATAACGCAGCGACAGAGGATTCCCATGTCAGGCAAGCAAGCACTCCCCCTGGCCGGCGTGCGCGTCGTCGAATTCACCCATATGGTCATGGGTCCGGCCGCCGGGCTGATGCTCGCCGACCTCGGCGCCGACGTCATCAAGATCGAGCCTGCGGAGGGTGACAGCACCCGCATGCTGCCGGGTTCCGGTGCGGGCTACTTTCCCATGTACAACCGCAACAAGC
Organism: uncultured Chromatiaceae bacterium; assembly: GCA_964592735.1. GTDB lineage: Bacteria > Pseudomonadota > Gammaproteobacteria > Steroidobacterales > QUBU01. Next base: position 1,642 of record CAZQGA010000113.1, read on the forward strand.
GCAGTCTGTGCGTGGATCTCAAGGCTCCCGCAGGCAAGGAGGCCGTGCTGCGGCTGATCGACAAGGCCGACGTGGTGATCGAGAACTTCCGCCCGGGCACCATGGATCGCCTCGGCCTCGGCTACGAGGCTTTGAGCAAGCGCAATCCGCGCCTGGTCTACTGCTCGGAGAAGGGCTTCCTCAAGGGCCCGTACGAGGAGCGTACCGCGCTCGACGAAGTTGCACAGATGATGGGTGGCCTCGCCTACATGACCGGGCCTCCCGGCAGGCCGTTGCGGGCTGGCACCTCGGTGATCGACGTGCAGGGCGGCATGTTTGGTGCGCTCGGTGTCATCGCCGCGCTCTACCAGCGCCAGGCGACGGGAAAAGGCCAGTACGTCGTCGCCTCGCTCTACGAGAGCACGGTGTTTCTCGTCGGGCAGCACATGGCGCAGTTCGCCGTCACCGGCAAGGCGGCGGCCCCCATGCCGGTGCGTGTCTCGGCCTGGGCCATCTACCAGGTGTTCGATACCGCCGACGGCGAGCAGGTGTTCGTCGGTGTGGTGAGCGACAAGCAGTGGAAGCTGCTTTGCGATGCCTTCGAGCTGCATGAGCTGGCGGCCGACCGCAGCCTCGATACCAACAACGACCGTGTGACCCACAAGGACCGCCTCCTGCCGGTGATCAAGGCGGCCTTCCTGAAGTACGGCAAGCAGGAACTGATGGCGAAGCTCGAGAAGACCGGCCTGCCGTTCGCACCCATCGCACGCCCCGAGCAGCTCTTCGAGGATCCGCACCTGGTGGCGGGCGGCGGGTTGCTGCCGATGACCATCACCGATGGCGAGCGCAAGGGGACGAAGACGCAGTTGCCGGCCCTGCCGCTGGAGATGGACGGGCATCGTTTCGGCATCCAGCGCGACCTGCCGCGGCGCGGCCAGCACAGCCGGGAAGTGCTGGCCGAGGCCGGTTACAGCGCAGCGGAGATCGCTGCCATGATCAGCGCCGGTACCGTCGGCGCCGAGTGAAGACAGCTGCCGCGGGCCGGCTTGCCGTCCAGGCTGGCGGCGGTGCAGACTGGCCGGGCTGCTGATGATTGCGCACAACAGGGAGTCCTGCATGCAATCGCTGTTCCTCAAGAGGATGTTCTGCGTTCTGGGGCTGCTGGTCCTTGCCGGGTGCGCGTCCGGACCGACCATCCGTGTGGATGGTGATCCCGCCGTCAACCTGGCCGTCTTTCGCAGTTTTGCTTTTTACGATCCGCTGGCGACCGATCAGCCCGGTTACTCCACGTTGCTCAGTGCGCGCCTGAAGGAAGCGACACGGCGCGAACTGGAAGCCAGGGGCTATGCCTATGATGAGGCGGCGCCTGACCTGCGCATCAATTTCAATGTCAACGTGCTGGAGAAGAGCGAGGTGCGCAGCTCGCCCAATGTCAGCATGGGCGTTGGCTATTACGGCTATCGCCGGGGCATGTACGGTGCCTGGCATGGCTACCCCTACGACGTCGAGACCATCAACTACCGGCAGGGGACGCTGATCGTCGACATGGTCGATGCCGCGCGCAAGACGCTGGTATGGCAGGGGATTGCCGAGGGCCGGATCACGAAGAAGGTCCGCGACAACCCCGCTGCCGCCGTGGATGCAGCCATCAGCCAGATCATGGCGGGCTTCCCGGCGCGCGGCCGGATGCCGGCGGAGTAAGGTTTCCGCTGGCCTGCCTGCGGCGGGGCAGCGCCGCTACAGGTAGATCCAGGGCCGGCGCAGGCGGTCGCGTCCCTGGAAAGCCAGGATCTCGTCATCGCGTTTCATGGTGAGCGCGATGCCATCGAGCCCCTCGAGCAGCATCTCGCGGTCGGCTGCGGCGATGCTGAATGGATGGCGGCTGCCGTCCGGCGCCGTGACCGCGCAATCGACGAGATCGACTGTCAGCAGCCGGCTGGCGGGATCGGCTTCCACCTGTTGTGCCAGGCTCTCCACCGCCGCATTGTCGAGGACCACCGGCAGGATGCCATTGCGTACGCAGTTGCCGGCGAAGATGGCGCCGAAGCCCGGGGCGATGACGGCGCGGATCCCCCACTCGTGCAGTGCCCAGACGGCGTGTTCGCGCGAGGAACCACAGCCGAAGTTGGTGCCGGCGAGCAGGATGCGCGCCTGCCGGTAAGCCCCCCGGTTCAGCACGAAGGCCGGGTCCTCCTCGCGGCTGCCGGGAGCCTTGTAGCGCCAGCCGGCGAACAGCCCGGCGGCGAGGCCGGTCTTGCCGACTGTCTTCATCTCGCGGCTGGGGATGATCGCGTCCGTGTCGATGTTGATGCGCAAAAGCGGTGCGGCGACAGCGGTGATGCGGGTGAATTTTTCCATGGTGCGGGGCTCGGGGGTGCTCAGCGCGCCAGCTGGCGGGCATCCGTGAGATGGCCGGCGATGGCCGAGGCAGCCACCGTGACCGGGCTCGCGAGGTGGGTGCGGGTGCGTGGGCCCTGGCGGTTCTCGAAGTTGCGGTTGGTGCTCGACACCACGCGTTGCTCGAACCCGAAGCTTTCCCCGCCCGCGTAGAAGCACATCGAACAGCCCGATTCCCGCCACTCGAAACCCGCGTCGCGGAAAATGCGGTCGATGCCTTCGCGCTCGGCCGCCCGCTTCACCTGCGTCGAGCCGGGCACACAGATGGCGCGCACGCCATCGGCGACCTTGCGGCCCTCGAGGAGCGCAGCGGCAGCGCGCAGGTCGGAGAGGCGGCTGTTGGTGCACGAGCCGATGAAGGCTGCCTGGATCGGCAGGCCTTCCAGCCGCATGCCAGGCTGCAGTCCCATGTACTGCAAGGCCCGTTCCATGGACTGGCGGCGATTGGCATCGGCTTCCTGCGCCGGGTCCGGCACCACGCCGTCGATGCCCGTCTCATGCTGCGGACTGGTGCCCCAGCTGACCTGTGGCGCAAGCCGGCTGCAGTCCAGGGTGATTTCCTTGTCGAAATGCGCGTCTGCATCGCTGTGCAACATGCGCCAGCAGGCGATGGCCTGCTCCAGGACCTGGTCCCTGGGTGCGTAGGGACGGCCACGGACATAGTCGAACACCGTCTCATCAGGCGGGATGATGACAGTCCAGGCTCCGAATTCCACGCCCATGTTGCACAGCGTGAGCCGCGCTTCCACCGACAGTGCGCGCACGGCCTCACCGGTGAATTCGATGGCATAGCCAACACCACCGGAAGCCGTGTGGGCACCGATCAGTGCAAGGATCATGTCCTTGGCGGTGACGCCGGGCGCCAGCCGGCCGTCGAAGCGGATCCTCATGTTGTGTGGCTTGCGTACCACCAGCGTCTTGGTGGCGAGTGCGTGCTCGGCTTCCGTCGAGCCGATTCCCCAGGCGAGCGCGCCGATGCCGCCCAGGGTGCAGGTGTGGCTGTCCGGGCAGACGAGGGTCACGCCGGGCAGGGCGATGCCCTGCTCGGGTGAAACCACATGCACGATGCCCTGGCTGTCATCGCCAATATCGAAGAGCGTGATGCCGGCGGCGCGGGCGGCTGCACGCGTCTGCGTGATGAACTCGGTACCTCCTGGCATGCGCGTGGCGTCGCTGCGTCCGGGGAGTGTGTCGACGATGTGATCCATCGTGCAGAACACCTGTTCGGGGTTGCGTACCCGGCGACCAGCCGCAGCGAGCCCCTTGAGGGCGACGCTGCCGGTGCGTTCATGCAGGAAGACGCGGTCGATGTACAGCAGGCTGCTGCCGCCACCCAGGTCCGCAATCCGGTGCTCGTCCCAGAGCTTGTCGATGAGGGTCCTTGCCATGGGAAAATGATAGCAGGTCGGTCAAGCCCGGGCCTGCGGCGGCACGGTGCTGTGTCTATAATCGCTGGCATGTTTTCCCACCTCGATACTGACAACCAGCCGACGATGGTGGACATCAGCGGCAAGCCCGTGACGCGTCGCACGGCACATGCGCAGGCGCGCATTTTCCTGCCGGAGCCCGTGCGGGCCGGGCTTGCAGCAGGGGAACTGCACACGCCCAAGGGTCCCGTGTTCCAGACAGCGATCATCGCCGGGACCATGGCGGCGAAACGCACGCACGAGCTGATTCCTTTCTGCCATCCGCTGGCACTCGATGCCGTGAAATTTGCCATCCGGGTCGCCGACGACGGCCACGCGGTCATCGACTGTTCGGTGCGGGTCGAGCACCGCACGGGCGTGGAAATGGAGGCGCTTACCGGTGCGGCGGTTGCCGCGCTGACGGTCTACGACATGTGCAAGGCCCTGTCCCATGACATGGTGATCACGGACGTCAGGCTGCTCAGCAAGACCGGCGGCAAGAGCGATTACGACGCCACCACGGCCGCCCATGGCTGAGCCGGTGCCGCTGCTGGCCGGGCTCGTGCTGGCGGGTGGCCGCAGTGAGCGGCTGGGCAGGGACAAGGCGGCGGTGGTGCTCGACGGACAGCCGCTGCTGGAGCGTGCGGTGAGGTTGCTTGGAGCAATCCTGCCGGACGTACGCATCGCCATTCGCCCGGACCAGGCCGGGGAGGCGCTGCGACAGCGTTTTCCACTGCTGTTCGACACGATGGCTGGCATCGGACCTGCGGCAGGCCTGCTCGCGGCGCATGCGGCCGCGCCCGGGGTGGCGTGGCTGGTCATGGCCTGCGACCTGCCGCGGATTGGCGTCGATGAACTCACCCGGCTCGTCGCTGCGCGTGATCCGGCGCGCTGTGCGACTGCGTTTCGCAGTCCGCGTGATGGCCGGCCCGAACCGTTGTGTGCCATCTATGAACCGGCTACGCTTGCGCGGTTCCAGCGCCAGGTGGCCGGAGGTGGCAGCAGCAGCCCGCGCGGCTTGCTCGAAGGCTGCGCAGCAGTCCTGCTCGAGGCGCCGGCCGCCGACCAACTCGACAGCATCAATACGCGCGAGGATCTCGAGCGCCTCGTGCCGCTGCCCGTGAGCCGTCCGGCGCCCTGAATTGAAGAAAAGGTTGCGGTCCTATGCCCAGAAAGACGACGTCCCGGCGGCCCTCGCGGGCCCAGGCCGAAGAGGCGGTACGGGTCCTGCTCCGCTGGATCGGCGATGACGCCAGCCGGCCCGGCCTGCGCAAGACGCCCGCGCGGGTGCTCGGCTCCTGCGAGGACTGGTTTTCAGGCTATGGAATGGATCCCTATGAGGTTCTCGGCGGCTCGTTCCAGCCGGTGGGCCAGTACGAGCGGCTCGTGACCCTGCGGGACATCGATTTCGAGTCCCATTGTGAACACCACATGGCGCCGATGATCGGCCGCGTCCATCTCGCCTACCTGCCGAACCGGCGCCTGGCCGGCATCAGCAAGCTGGTGCGCGTGGTGGAAGCGTACACGCGGCGCCTGCAGGTCCAGGAGCGTCTCACCGCCGAGATTGCCCGCTGCATCAACGACGTGCTGGAGCCACGCGGCGTGGCCGTGATGGTCGAGGCGCAGCACCAGTGCATGACCACCCGCGGCGTGCATCGTGC
>CAZQGA010000114.1:0-7046 GCA_964592735.1 uncultured Chromatiaceae bacterium
GGTGGTTTCGAAAGTCGGCAGGCTGATGATGATGTTGCGCAGGCTGCTGATGGCCGCGAGGGTGGCGATGTGCTGATCGGCATGGCGACGCATGTCGGCCAGGCGGCGGGCAACGGCACCGGTATTCGGGCTGGCTGCCGGATCCGGGCCGCTGCGGCGTTCGATCTCCGCCAGCGCAGCAATCTGTGCTGCATCGGGGAAGCTGCCGGCTGCCGGGGGGGGGTCCAGGGGAATCACCAGGCGGGCCCCGGCCTTGGCGAGTGCATGCAGGAGGTCAGGAAACCGCGGCGCATCCCAGACGCTCGCGGCACCCTCATCCATCCTGTGGGTATCGATGATGACCACTTGCGCGCTGGCAGAAGCGTGTTGCAGGCGCTGGGTGATGTCGTAGAAGGCCTGTTCGATGCGGTTGGACACCGGTGCGAGCGACAGCAGCATCCCGGCCAGCAGGATGCTCAGCGCAGCCGGGCCCGGTCGTAGCGCACTGCCCTTGATGATGCTGTCCCACGCACGCATTTCGACATAGTATCCGGGCTGCAAGGCGCCGACTGAGAACCGCGTTGGGATTCTCCCGGACATGCCGGCATTTGCTGCTGGCCGCCGCCAGCTGATGAGATCAGGATCACGGTTTCCCATGTCGAAGGCCCAGGTCACCTACAGTTGCAGCCAGTGCGGCTCCACCAGCCTCAAGTGGCAGGGGCAATGCCCGGCCTGCGGTGCCTGGAACAGCCTGGAGCCCGAAGTGCGCAGCCGCGAGATGCGTGTGGTGCGCGAGCGGTCCGGGGTGGCACCAGCGCGGCTTGCGGATCTGCCCCTGCAGGTGAGGGAGCGGCACTCCACCGGTATCGGCGAGTTCGATCGTGTCCTTGGCGGCGGGCTCGTGCCGGGCTCCATCGTGCTCGTGGGTGGTGCGCCGGGTATCGGCAAGTCGACGCTCCTGCTGCAGGTGGCCGGTATCAGCCAGACTGACTGGCCAGTGCTGTATGTGAGCGGCGAGGAATCCGCCGATCAGGTCGCCTTGCGTGCGCGCCGCCTGGGCCTCGATCCGGCGGTAGTGACGGTGCTGGCCACGACCAGCGTTGATGATGTGATCGAGGCGGCGCAGCAGTCGCGTGCGGCATGCCTGATCATCGATTCCATCCAGACCATGTCCGCGGACTCGGTGTCCTCGGCGCCGGGCTCTCCGGGCCAGTTGCGGGAATGCACTGCGCGGCTGATCCAGCTGGCCAAGGCTGCCGGAGTGGCGATCATCCTTATTGGCCACGTCACCAAGGAAGGTGTCATTGCCGGTCCGCGCATGCTGGAGCACATGGTGGATGCGGTGCTCTATTTCGAGGATGAGAGCGGCAGTCGTTTTCGCCTGCTGCGTTCGGTGAAGAACCGCTTTGGTGCGGCCAACGAACTCGGGATTTTCGCGATGGGTGAGGAGGGCCTGCGCGAAGTGCGCAATCCCTCGGCCATTTTCCTGTCCTCACCAGAGGACCGGGCGGCGGGCGCAGCGGTCACCGTCCTGCACCAGGGCACCCGGCCGCTGGTGGTGGAGGTTCAGGCGCTGACCGATCGGGGTGGTGGCGGACCCTCGCGCCGTCTTGCGGTCGGCGTTGACCAGAATCGCCTCGCCCTCCTCCTGGCAGCGTTGCACCGGCATGGCGGCGTGCGCACCCATGACGATGACGTTTTCGTCAACGTCGTTGGTGGCGTACGCGTCACCGAGACTGCAGCAGACCTGGCGCTGCTGGCAGCCGTGGTGTCGAGCCAGCGCAACATCCTGCTGCCACCTGGCACCGTGGTTTTTGGCGAAGTCGGCCTGGGAGGCGAGATCCGGCCCGTTGCATTTGGCGAGGAGCGCATCCGTGAGGCCGCAAAACTCGGTTTCACCCGTGCAGTGGTTCCGCGCAGCAACCTGCCGCGACGGCCCATTCCGGGCATCGCTGTAACCGGCGTGACGCGGCTTGCCGATGCGCTGCGGTCGCTGTCAGCCGTTGGTGCCTAGGTTGTCGCCGGCAGGGGGTGCCAGCTCATGGCCAGTGGCGTGGATACGCACGGTTTCCACGACGTTGCCACTCGTGTGGAGGATTTCCACCGCATAGCCGTTGAGCGTCAGGCCGGTGCCTTTGCGTGGAATGGTTCCGAGTTTTTCGAGGATCAGGCCATTGAGTGTCTTGGGCCCATCGACGGGCAGTTGCCAGTGCATGGTGCGGTTCAATACCCGCACGTTGGTACTGGCGTCGACGATGTAGCCACCGGATGCCTCATCACGATGTGGCGGGTTCGTGCCCGCGTCGGCCGGTTCGCTGGTGAAGTCACCGACGATCTCCTCGAGCAGGTCTTCCAGCGTCACGATGCCCTGGATATCGCCATATTCGTCGACGACAAAGGCGGTCCGCTGGCGGCTGCGCTGGAACTGCACGAGCTGCTTGTTCAGGGGTGTGGCTTCGGGTACGAAATAAGGCTCATCGAGCAGGGTTTCCAGCGTGGCCGGCGAGAGGGGCGCCGAGTCCGGATGAGCGATGAGCCGCTTGACGTGCAACAGCCCGACGACGTTGTCGATGGCTTCGCGGTAGACCGGCAGCCGGGTATAGCCGCTGCCGCGAATGGTGCCGATGATCCTGTCCCAGGCGTCCGTGAGGTTGATGCCGACGACCTCGCTTTGCGGAATCATGATGTCTTCGACCGTGATTTCGCCGAGCTCGAGCACGCGCATCATGATCTCGTGACGTTTGCGGGGCAGGAGGGCGCCAGACTCCGTGAGGATGGTCCGCAGTTCCTCGATGGTCAGGCCGTGCCCCGCGCTGTCCTCCGGGCGCATGCCGAGCAGGCGCAGCATGCCATTGGAAAAGAAGGTGATGATTGCCACTGACCAGCTGACCGGCAACAGGAAGCGCAGCAGGAATCGATAGAAGTAGGCCCCCGTGAATGCGAGACGCTCGGGACGGACTGCCGCGTAGGTCTTGGGGGTTACCTCGCCGAATACGAGCAGGATGACAGTGACGGCAACCGTGCCGATGGCAACTCCGGCGGGCCCTCCGAGTTGCAGTGCGATGACGGCGACCAGGCCAGCCAACGCGTTGTTGACCAGGTTGTTGCAGAACAGGATGACGCCTATCAAGCGGTCCGGGCGCTTGAGCAGTGCTTCGGCGAAGCGGGCGCCCCGGTGCCCGGTGCTGGCCAGATGGCGCAGCCGGTACCGGTTCATCGACATCAGGGCGGTCTCGGTACCCGAGAAAAATGCCGAGCAAAGCAGCAGAAAGAAACCGAATCCCAGCAAGGCGCCCGGCGCGATGTCGATGGCCAAGGTGGGGACATCTCCTCTGTAGTATGAACAATCATCGTTGCGAATGGCTGGCGCCACTGTCAAGGAAGCGCCGGTGACTGGTCGGGCCGGTTGCACAGACGGTGGGCGGATTTGCCGCTAAAATGCCGAAATTGCCGGGCATCCCGGCGTTTCAATCTCTGATGGAGTCTGCGTTTGTTTGCCAATCTGACAGACCGGTTGCGCCAGGTCGTCGACCATGTTCGCGGGCGTGGCCGGCTGACCGACGAGAACATCCAGGAAGCGGTTCGTGAAGTAAGGCGGGCCCTCATCGAGGCCGACGTGGCACTGCCTGTCGTGCGCGACCTGGTTGCCCGCGTCCAGGAACGGGCCGTGGGCACTGAGATCAACCGCAGCCTGACTCCCGGACAGGCGTTTATCGCCATTCTCCAGCAGGAAATCGCCAACCAGTTGGGCACTGAGCCGGTGGGTCTCAATCTCCGCCATCAGCCGCCGGTACCGATCCTGATGGTTGGCCTGCAGGGTGGTGGCAAGACCACGAGCGCTGCCAAGCTTGCTGTCCATCTCAAGGAGCGCATGGGTCGGCGCCCGATGCTCGTCAGTCTGGACACACGCCGCCCTGCCGCAATGCTGCAGCTCGAGCGTCTTGCCGAGCAGGCGGGAGTCGGTTGTGCTGCGGCGAGTCCGAGTGAGAAGCCGGCGGACATTGCCCGTCGCGCCCTTGAACAGGCCCGGCGCGAGCAGGCTGACGTGCTCATTCTCGATACCGCAGGCCGCACGCGGCTCGACGATGAACTGCTCGCTGAGTTGCGTGAACTGCATGCGCTGAGCAGTCCTGCCGAGACGCTGTTCGTGCTCGATAGCATGGCCGGGCAGGATGCCGTCAATGCGGCACAGGCTTTTGCGGCCACCTTGCCGATCACGGGCATCATTCTCACCAAGGCCGATGGCGACGCCCGCGGTGGTGCTGCGCTTTCGGCCCGTGCCATCACAGGTCAGCCCATCAAGTTCGTCGGCACCGGTGAGAAGCTGCCGGCTCTCGAGCCCTTTGTTCCGGAGCGCATGGCAATGCGCATCCTGGGCATGGGTGACGTCCTCGGGCTGGTCGAGGATCTCGGTCAGAAAGTCGACAAGGCCCAGGCGGAGCGGCTGGCCCGCAAGGTCGGCAAGGGGCAGGGCTTTGACCTGGCGGATCTGCGCGAGCAGCTCGAGCAGATGATGAAGATGGGCGGCCTGGAGAGCCTGCTGGCCAAGCTGCCCCTGCCCGGCGGGATGTCGGCTGACAAGGTGGCGGGCCAGATGGACCCGAAGGCGATCCGCCAGCAGATCGCCATCATTAACTCAATGACTTTGGCCGAGCGCCGTTTTCCCAAGACTATCAATGGGTCACGACGTCAGCGGATTGCCCGTGGCGCCGGTGTCGGGGTTCCGGAGGTCAACCGGCTGCTGAAGCAGCATGAACAGATGCAAAAGGTCATGAAGCGCTTTTCCAAGGGCGGCCTGCAGAAGGCCATGCGTAACATGCCGGGCGGCGGTGGGCGGTTCTTCGGCCGCTGAGCCTGCCTGCATCTCTCTCAAGGGGCTGTGCAGACGGCAGGAGATTCCCGTAAAATCCGCCGCTTGCGCGGGCCCCTGACCATCCGGGCCGGATTGCCCGGGCAGACCAATTTCCGGAGGAAGTGATCGAGCATGGTGACTATTCGGCTGAGCCGCGGCGGTACGACCAAGCGGCCTTTTTATCACATCGTTGCGACTGACCATCGAAATCGCCGCGACGGCCGCTACCTGGAACGTCTGGGTTATTACAACCCGATTGCGTCCGGGCGGGAGAATGCGCTGCAGATCGACCTGGCCCGCATCGACTACTGGGTGAGCCAGGGGGCGCAGCTGTCGGCGCGCGCATCGGACCTGGTTGAAGGCTACCGGGCCACGCAGCAGGCTGCGGCCGCCTGAGGGCAGTGCTGAAGCCGTCAGCTTCGCGCTCGGTGCCCGCATGGTAGACAAGCCGGCCGAGGCTGGGCAGGCGCAGGCTCTGGTTGGCAGGATCTCGGGCATTTTTGGCGTCAAAGGCTGGGTCAGGGTGTACTCGTACACCGACCCGCCGGAAAACATCCTGGGTTACGGCCCCTGGCTGGTTGGAGACGGCCAGCACGGGGAGTTTGCGGTGCTGGATGGTGCGGTACACGGGCGCGGCCTCGTCGCGCGTCTCGCTGGCATCGATGACCGTGACAAGGCGCGTGCGTTGATCGGTTCGATGATCCACGTGCTGCGCGCGCGGTTTGCTGATGCGGCCCGGGGTGAGTACTACTGTGCCGACCTGGTCGGGCTGCAGGTTCGCAACCAGGACGGGATCGTCCTTGGCCGGGTGCAGGACATCATGGCAACCGGGGCGAATGACGTCCTGGTGATCCAGGGTGAGCGCCGCAGGCTGGTGCCGTTCCTGACGGGCAGCGTGGTCAGGTCGGTGGATCTCGATGCCGGCGTGATGGATGTCGACTGGGATGTGGATTTTTGACGCGGCGGGCGGGCGATGATGCAGGTCCGCGTGGTGACGTTGTTCCCGGAGATGGTGAACACGGGAGTGGGCTTCGGTGTTTGCGGCCGGGCCTTGTCCCGCAGGCTTGCCGAGGTGGTTGCGGTCAACCCGCGGGATTTTGCCCGCGACCCGCACCGCAGTGTTGATGACCGCCCTTACGGGGGCGGGCCGGGCATGGTGTTGAAGGTGGAGCCGCTGCAGGAGGCTATCCGGGCCGCACGGGAGGCAATGCCCCCGGGTGCCAGGGTCGTGTTTCTGGGGCCGCAGGGCAGGCGGTTCGACCAGGCCATGGCACGTGACATGGCCTCATGGGATGGCCTGGTCCTGGTCTGCGGACGGTATGAGGGTTTTGACGAGCGCCTGGTTGAAGCCGAGGCTGATTGCGAAATTTCGTTGGGCGACTTCGTGCTGAGCGGAGGAGAGATCGCTGCGGTGGCGGTAATCGATGCGCTGGTCAGGCTGTTGCCTGGAGCACTCGGGGATGAGGGGTCGGCGCTGGCCGACTCGTTTGGCGATGGCCTCCTCGATTACCCGCATTACACGCGCCCGGAGGTGCTCGACGACGGGCGCAGCGTGCCCGCGGTACTGATCGAGGGCAACCACGAGGCGATTCGCCGGTGGCGCTTGAAGCAGGCGCTGGGGCGCACGCAACTGCGGCGCCCGGATCTGCTCGAGGGCAGGCAGCTGTCTGTCGAGGAGCGGCAGTTGCTCGGTGAGTATCTTGCCGAGCAGGCGGATGCCCGGGGCATGAGTCAGGGTTTTTAACGACGCGGGCCGGCAGCGGCTGCGGGTCATGACCAAGGTAAAGGACTATGAGCAAGATCATCCAGCAACTCGAAGGCGAGTTCACGCAGCGGGAAATCCCGGAGTTCGGGCCGGGGGATACGGTTGTCGTGCAGGTGCGCGTGAAGGAAGGCAACCGCGAGCGCCTGCAGGCGTATGAGGGTGTCGTAATTGCCAGGCGCAACCGCGGCTTCAACTCATCTTTTACGGTCCGCAAGATTTCCCATGGCGAAGGCGTCGAGCGCGTCTTCCCGACCTACAGCCCGGCCGTGGCCGAGATCAAGGTCAAGCGGCGCGGCGACGTGCGGCGCGGGAAGCTCTACTATCTGCGCGAGCGCAGCGGCAAGTCGGCCCGCATCAAGGAACGGGTCTGATCGGGACACCCAGCGGGTGGCCGAGGTTCCGCCTGGCCTGACCCGGGACCAGCAGCCGGTGCGCTGCTGGCCGGGCAGG
>CAZQGA010000115.1:0-7025 GCA_964592735.1 uncultured Chromatiaceae bacterium
GCGATGCCAGGGCGGTGGCGGGGGGCAGCGCCGGCAGCCGCGCTGGCCGCGGTTAGTTCCCGGGTGGCGTGGCCGATATGGTGGACAGCGGTCCGCCGGACCAGGGCGCGGCTGGTGTCGCGGGTGGCCCGGATGGCCGCGGGAGCCGGGCCGGTGGCCCGGGGGCTTCAGAGCGTGATACGCCGGGCGGCGTTGTGGCTGCAGGCAGCGGGGGCACCGGCGGCGGCGAGCCCGGTGGCGGACAGCAGCGGGGCACCACGGGAGCGGACGGTGCCGGTGCCAGTACGCCGCAGACCGGAGCGGTCGTGGCGAACCTCCCCCCGGACATCCCGGCGGATGGCACCGGCGAGGACCAGGTGGCGCGCCAGCTGCGCGAGGCGGCGCTCGCCGAGAAGGACCCGAAGGTGCGCGAGGCGCTCTGGGACCAGTACCGCCGCCACACCGGGATCAGGAAGTGAGGGGTGCATGACGCTGATCCTGACGGGCCGTTGGCCAGTTGCACGCAGGGGCATGGTGCTGGCGGTGACCGCACTGGTCTTTCTGGCCGGCTGCGCCACCTCGCGCAACGTCAAATACGAGAATGTCACGCTGGTGCGCACGGATCGGGAGGTGCCGGCAGCCGAATTGCTCGACGTCGGCATCGTGCTTTTCGATCCGGGCATCAGTGAAGGGGATGCCGATCCCAAGAGCCTGGTTTTTCCGGAGGTGCGGCGAGCCGAGGCACGCTACATGCCCTACCACCTGAAGGCCACGCTGGAAGCGAGTGGCCAGTGGGGGCCGGTATGGGTGCTGCCGGAGAAATCCGATTCAGTGGATGTGCTGGTCTGGGGCCGTATCGACCAGTCGGATGGCCTCGAGGTACAGATTCGCGCCGGCGCCTGGGATGCGACCGGGCGTGAGTGGCTGAACAAGACTTATCGCACACGGGTGCCGGAAAAGGCCTATTCGAAGTATCGCGACCAGAGCCAGGATCCCTACCAGAATATCTACAATGAAATCGCCAACGATCTGCTGGCTGCGCGACAGAAGCTGTCTGCACAGCAGTTGCAGGCGCTCCATGACATCGCCGAGTTGCGTTACGCCGCTGCGCTCGTGCCGGCGGCATTCGATGGCTACCTGGTGAAAGATCGCAAGGGCGCCTACAGCCTGCAGCGCCTGCCGGCAGCCGATGATCCGATGCTCACGCGCATGCGTGCGGTTCATGAACGCGAGTACGCCGTACTCGATGCCCTCAACGAATATTACGCCTCGCTCTACTTCGACCTGGCACGGCCGTATGAAGACTGGCGCAAGCTCTCGCGCGAGGAGACGCTCAAGTACCAGGACCTGAAACGTTCGGCCATGATGCGCTACCTGCTGGGCGGTGCGGCCATCCTGGGCGCCGTACTCTACGAGGGCAAGGGTGGCAACAACAGCGCGATCACCATGGTCGGCGTGATGGGCGGCATCGAGGGCATCAAGGCCGGCATGGGCAAATCTGCCGAGGCCACTCTCGCCCGCGAGGGCATCAAGGAACAGGGCAAGTCCCTGGAGGCCGAGGCCGAACCCCTGGTGATGGAGGTCGAAGGGCAGACCGTGCGCCTGACCGGTAGCGCCGAGGAGCGTTACAAGGAATGGCGGCAGCTGCTGCGCGAGATTTACGAGAAAGAAACCGGTTTGCCACCGCCGCCCGATCCGGCGTCGGTGGCCCCGACCGGCTGAGCGCCGCCTGGCATGCCGGAGCTGATGACGGGAAGCATGGTGGCCGGACGGTTCCGCCTCGTCCGGGTGCTGGGTGCGGGTGGTGCCGGCGTGGCCTGGGCTGCCGAGGATGAGGTCGAGCCGCGACGTGTGGCGCTGAAGCTGGCCGACGCCGGGGCCACTGAGCGCCTGCGTGCCGGCTTCAGGCAGGCCCAGGGCCTGGTCCATCCGGGCATCCTGCGGCCGCTGGAATTCATCGATGGGCCACCCGCCTGCATGGTCATGCCCTGCGTGGAAGGCGGCGACCTCGGTGCGCTTCGCGGTGCCGGCTGGCGCAGCGTCCTGGCAGCACTCCTCGAAGTGGCCGAGGCACTCGATTACGCCCATCGCCAGGGTGTCATCCACCGTGACCTGAAGCCCGCCAACGTACTGCGTGATGTGACCGGGCGCTGGCTTGTTGCCGATTTCGGCACGGCTGCGTGGAACCGGGGCGGTACGCTGCCCGCGATGAGCCCGCAGCAGCTCGATGGTGCGCCACCAGCCGTGGGTGACGACATCTACGGCCTGGGGGCGTTGGCGTATGAGTTGCTGGCCGGCCAGCCGCTGTTCCATCCCGATGTGAGTGGGGCCCGCATCCGCGGGGAAGTGCCGGTGATTCCGCCCGGTGATCTGGCCGGGAGTGCGTTGCCACCGGCGCTGCGCGCCTTGCTTGCCGCCATGCTTGACAAGGAAGCAGCACACCGGCCAGCCAGTGCAGCGGGTGTGCATGCCGCGTTTGCCGAGATCCTGGCGGCGGCAGCAGGTTCCGGGCTGCCCATCGTGCCGGTGGCACGCCGCACGGCATCGGCCATGCCGCCAGTCGCAGCGACGACTCCGCTGCCCGCGCATCGGCGCACTCTGCCGGCTGGAGCCGTCTATGGCGGACTTGCGCTGCTGCTGGCGATGGCCGTGCTGGTTATCGGTTACCTGCCAGACTGGATGCGGGGTCGTGCGCCACCGTCGGGGGTGGTGGCCATGCCCGGGCCACCGGCACCGGTGACCGGCAAGGATGCAGCCGCCCCACCGCCGGCAGCGGCGGTGGCAGCAGTACCGCGTGAGGTGCTCGATGCGGCGCTCGGTGAGTTTCTCCGTCTCGACGATGAATTGAAGAAGTCCGGTGCGGACCGGTGGGGCGGTGCCAGCTGGGGTGCGCTGCGCAGCCAGGCGGAGACGGCTGACAAAGCCTACCGCGGGCGTGACGGTGCGGCAGCACTGGCGGGCTATCGTGCGGCGACCGCGCTGGGTCGCACGCTCCTGGCGAGTGCTCCGCAGGTTCTGGCTGATGCGCTTCGGGCTGGTGAGGCTGCGCTGCTCGCGGGCCGTCAGGCTGATGCCACCGCGGCGTTCACGACTGCACTGGCGGTGGCACCGGCCGATGCTGCTGCACGCCGTGGCCTGGCGCGTGCCGGCCAGCTCGACCGGGTGCTTGCGCTGGTGACCCGGGCTGACGCAGCGGAATCCGCCGGCCGGCGCGATGAGGCACTCGGCCTGTTCCGCCAGGCGGCGGGGATCGATCCAGCATGGCCGGCAGCAACGGCCGGCGTTGCGCGGCTGTCGCAGGCCGCGGCGCGCGAGGCTTACGAAACACAGATGGCCCGCGGCCTGGCGGGGCAGGCTGCGGGGCAGCGTGGACTGGCGCGGGCTGCCTTCGCAGCGGCGTTGCAGGCCCGGCCCGGGGATGCAGCTGCACAGGCGGCCCTCGCGCAGCTCGATGCCGACCAGAAGCTCGGGGAGCTCGCCGGGCTCACGGCGGAGGCGCGTGGCTTCGAGCAGGCCGAGCGCTGGGCCGATGCCCTGCAGCGCTACGAGGCGCTGCTCGCGGTCGACGCCAATCTCACGGATGCCCGTGCCGGCAGCGCGAAGGCCCGTGCCCGGCTCGATCTCGACACCCGGCTGCGCCGCGAGATCGCCAGTGCAGAGCGTTTCAACGACGATGCAGTACTGGGCCGTGCCCGCGCAGTGCTGGAGGAAGCGCGGGCGACAGCGCAGCCCGGTCCCGTGCTCACCGGCCAGATTGCCGAGCTCGAGCGGCTGGTTGCCGTCGGCGCAACTCTCGTCGCGGTGGTGCTGGAGTCCGACAACATCACCGAGGTGACGGTCTTCAAGGTCGGGCGCCTCGGCGCCTTCACGTCGCGCCGGCTGGAACTGCGCCCGGGCAGCTACACGGCCGTCGGTGCGCGACCGGGCTACCGCGACGTGCGGCGCAGCTTCCGCGTTGTGCCAGGCGGTGAGCAGTTGCCCGTGGTGGTGCGCTGCGAGGACGCGATCTGAGCCGCGCGCTGGTCATTGTCTCACCGGCGGGCACGCGGCGGCTCGACGTTGCCGGACCACCGATCCGCATCGGCAGCGGCGCGGCGGCGGATATCCGCATACCGGGGCCGGCCCGCAATGAGGTGTACGGCCTCATCGGCTGTCTCGAAGACCGTCCCTTTCTGCAGGTCACTGGTGCACCTGCGCCGGCAGCGATGCGACTTGTCGTCAACGGTGAGCCGGCAACGGCAACGCGCTGGCTCGATGACGGCGACACCATCACGGCGGGAGCGCTGCGCATCGAATGCCAGTTCGATGCTGCTGCGTTGTGCTTCTCGGTGGCCTACACCGATGCGGAGTATGCGACGCTCCCGCCAGTGGCGGCAGAGCCTTCGGCTGTGGCAGGTGCAGTCATCGCTCCGCAGCGGCCACTCCGTGCCCCGGTACCGGCCGTTGCCAGCCGTCGCCACTGGTGGCTGTACGGCGCAATCGCGCTGCTGGTGCTGCTGGCCCTGGAGCTGTTCACTGCGCGTGCCGTGGGCATCGACGTCACGCCTGCGCAGGCACGGGTTGCGCTGCAGGGCACCTGGCTGCCGCTGAAACTTGGCGGGCGCTATCTGCTGCGGCCCGGAAATTACACCGTGGCGATGACGGCGGAGGGCTACGAGCCGCTGACCGCAGCACTTGCCGTGGGCGAGGAACGCAGCCAGGACTTTCGATTCACGCTGGCGCCGCTGCCCGGCTGGCTCGTGCTGGCCGGGCTTCCCGAGGCAGCCGTTCAGCTGACCGTGGATGGCACGCGACTCGCGCCTGCGGCGGACGGCAGTTTCGCGGTGGCCGCCGGGAGTCACCGCCTGCGCGTGAGTGCGGTGCGTTACCTGCCCTTTGAGGTGACGGTCGAGGTGACCGGCCGCGGTGAGCGCCAGGAGGTGCCGGTAGCGCTCGCGCCCGACTGGGCAGAAGTCAGCCTCAGCAGTGAACCGCCCGGTGCGCGCATCAGCAGCGGGGGCGAGGCGCTGGGCGTCACGCCTGCGACGGTGCCCATCGCCAGCGGCACAGGGGAGATCGAGCTGCGGCTGGAGGGTTTCAAGCCCTGGCGCCAGCCCCTGACGGTGACAGCGGGGCAGAAGCTCGAGCTCCCGCTGGTGCGCCTGCAGGAAACGGACGGCTTGCTGAGCGTTACCAGCGTACCTGCCGGTGCCACCGTCAGCATCGATGGCCGCTATCGCGGGCTGACACCGCTGGAGGTGGAAGTTGCGCCTGGACAGGTCCACCAGGTGCTGGTGGCCAAGCCCGGCCATGAAGCCGTGACGCGCAGTGTCAGCGTCGCACACCGCGGTTCCGCTGCGCTGAGCCTGGAACTTGTGGCCCGCGTCGGCATGGTGCGTGTGCAGAGCGATCCACCCGATGCCGAGGTGTTCGTCAATGGTGTTTCACGCGGGGCCGCGGGCCAGGAGTTGTCGTTGCCTGCGCTGCCCCAGCGCATCGAGGTGCGCAAGGCGGGCTACGTGAATTTTGTCATTGAGGTGACGCCACGACCGGGTCTGCCGCAACTGGTACAGGCGCAACTGCTGACACCCCAACAGGCGGTCGTGGCGGCGGTGCCAAAGACGCTGGCTACGAAGCAGGGCCAGGAGATGCGTCTGGTTGGACCCGGCGAATTCGGGATGGGCAGCCCGCGCCGCGAACAGGGGCGGCGCCCCAACGAGACGCAGCGCCGGGTACGTCTCACACGCAGCTTCTATATCGGCCTGCGCGAGGTCACCAACGCCGAGTTCCGCGAATTCCGGCCCAACCACACCTCAGGTGCCGAGAAGTACAAGCAACTGGCGGGTAGCGATCACCCGGTGGTCATGCTGGGCTGGGCGGATGCGGCGAGCTACTGCAACTGGCTGAGTGACCGCGAGGGCTTGCCGCCCGCCTACGTGCTGCGTGATGGCAGCCTGCGCCTGGCTGAGCCTGCGACGACGGGTTATCGCCTGCCGACGGAAGCCGAGTGGGAGTGGGTGAGCCGCTACAATGGCGGTGGCGGCGAGCGCCGCTATCCCTGGGGAGACCAGATGCCGCCCGAGCCCGAGTCCGGCAACTTCGCCGATCAGTCCGCCAAGGGGATCGTCGCCAACGTGCTGGCGGACTATAACGACGGCTATCCGGTGACTGCTCCGGTCGGCCGGTTCAGGCCAAGTCCGCTTGGCCTGTTCGACCTCGGCGGCAACGCCGCCGAGTGGGTGAATGACCGCTACACCGTCTACGCCGCGGATGCGGCGCCACTGGTGGATCCGCAGGGCGCCGAGAGCGGCCAGTACCATGTGATCCGCGGTTCGAGCTGGCGCCAGTCGAGCATCAGCGAGTTGCGTTTTGCCGCTCGTGATTTCGGTGATCAAGGCAGGCTGGACGTCGGTTTTCGCCTGGCGCGCAATGCCAACTGAAGCGTCTGCCGGTCGTGCAGGGAGGCCTGGATGCAGATCGTCAAGATTGGACTGGTGATGGCCGCGGGGCTTGGCTCCACCTGGGCGGCCCGCACGGTCACGGATGCCTGGCTCGGACCGCAGGTGCCAGCCAGGCTCGTGGAGGCGCCTGCAGACGGACAGGCTGTATCCGGCAGCGGACCCTCGCCGGTGCCTCCCGCGGTGCCTGCGCTGAGCCGGGAGGAGATGGAGGCGGAGCTGCGTCGCGCCCAGGCGGAACTCGCCGGCAAGCCGGCTGGCGGCGACCTCGAAGAATTCCGTCCGTCGCGACCGCTCGCCGCCGACCTTGCCATTGCCCTGCCGTCCGACATGTGAGCTGCGTCTTTACCCGAGGTTGAGCCGAGATGAATCGCACCTTCAGCCAGGAAGCCGTGTTCCAGATGTTTGCGCTGGTGATCGCAGTGATCGTCGTGCATGCCATCTACATCACGGTGATTTACCCGAATGCAGCGGCCATCCTCGCCGCGCAGCTGGAGGCCATGCGCGCCGACCCCAACTATGAGGCGCCGGCCTCGCTCTACGTCACCGTGCGTGACTTCGAGCCCGAGGCCTGCCTGATCCTCTCGGTGTGGTGCCTGGCGCTGATCG
>CAZQGA010000116.1:0-6985 GCA_964592735.1 uncultured Chromatiaceae bacterium
TCCCCTGGGCGGCCAGCGGCCGCGCGCTGTCGCTGAACCGCGACGAGGGCCTGACGAAGCTCCTGTTCGATCCGGTCACGAAGCGCGTGCTCGGCGGCGGTATCGTCGGCCCGAATGCCGGCGACCTCATCGCCGAAGTGGCGCTCGCCATTGAGATGGGCTGCGACGCCGGGGACATCGGCCTCACCATCCATCCGCACCCGACGCTGTCGGAGACCGTCGCTTTTGCCGCCGAGGCCTTCGACGGCACGCTCACCGATCTCTACCTGCCGAAGAAGGGCTGAGCGGGCGCGCGAATGCGAGCGGCTCACAGCCCAGATTGGCCCCCAGCAAACCGACCTGTTTTCCCCCCCGGACGTCCGGCTGTAGCCTGGAACGTCCAGCAAGATCTGCCAAGAGGTCATTACCGCGGACGGCGGTCAGTGCCGCCTTCGCTTGGAAGGTTACCGGGTGATGGCGACGGGGACGTTTCCTGTTGCTGCTCCTGAGATCCGGCGGTATCTTCGCCGATAGGACAGGGCAGTCCGCCTATTTCCCTGTCCCGCATACCGGAGCCACTTCCGTGACCGACACGCGCTACGCCAATGGCCGGATCAAGGCTGTCAAGGCGGTGGCTGGCAATGTCACGACGACCCTTGCCTCGTCGGCCACCTGCCAGCCGACCTACAGCTATGACCGCAACGGCAACCGGCTGACCCGTGCGGCGGGGAAGTTTGCGGCCCAGAACTTCACCTATGTCCCCAGCTCCAATCGGGATGCCACGACGGCGTATGACGGTATGGGCAATTCGCTGCGGAACCTGGCGACCTACGATGCCGCCGGGAGGCTCGATTCGGTGACGGAGAGCAGCACGGGAGATACCCAATCCCTGTACTACAACGGCATCGGCGAGCTGGCGCGCACGGAGCTGGTGCACCCGGACAACTGCACGAACAATGTGGTGACCCTTGCGGTCGATGACTTCGTGTTCGCCCCGGACGGACGGGCCCTGTACATCCATACCGCCAACAGCAGTTCCGCATCGTTCAGCGTGGACTACGTCTGGCTGGACGGCCTGCCGGTGGCCCAGTTGCAGGACAGCCACGACGCCAGCGGCGCCATCATCGCCACGGAGCTGACCTGGCTGCATACCGACCACCTGGGCACGCCACGGCTGGGGACCAATGCCAGCCGGCAGCTGACCTGGCGCAACCGGGCCGATGCCTTCGGGACAGCGGAGCTGTCCGGTACGGCCGTGGTGCGGTTGCGCTTCCCCGGGCAGGTCTCGCTGGCAATCGAGGGCCTGGCGTACAACTACTTCCGGGATTACGACCCGCAGGTTGGGCGGTATGTCGAGAGCGATCCGATAGGACTCGATGGCGGCATCAATACTTACGGCTACGGGGCGAACAACCCCATCTCGAACATCGATCCGCTCGGGCTGTATTGTTTGACGGAGAACCAGATCAACGCCGCAGCAGGAGCGGCGGGCGGAGCATTTTCTGGCGGCGCGGCGTTGTCGGAGCTGGGACCGGCGGGAATCGCGGTCGGTTCTGCTATTGGTGGCCTGTTCGGCGGTGGTTTTGGTTATTACTCGCCAACGTCAGCGAGACAAGCGATGGCGTTTGGTGCCGGCTCCAGCTTGATGAGTGGAATGAACACTCCAGGCAGCAGTATCGCCGGTGGCGTTGTGGGTGGTGCGGTCGCTTACGACTTGCAATCGCGCGGCATGCGAGGCACGCAGGCCGGCATCGTCGGTGGAGGAGTAGGTGGATTCGCCGGGGGCTTTGCAG
This sequence comes from uncultured Chromatiaceae bacterium, assembly GCA_964592735.1. GTDB lineage: Bacteria > Pseudomonadota > Gammaproteobacteria > Steroidobacterales > QUBU01. Next base: position 1,773 of record CAZQGA010000116.1, read on the forward strand.
GCAATTTCCTGCGCTACCAAGCACTGCGTGGCGGTGCGATTGGTGGGCTTGCTGGTCTATCCGGTGCTGCGGTTTCAGCCGCAGTCGCAGAAGCGCTGCGCACGGGTAACGACTGCTCCTGTGGGAAGTGAGCATGGGCAAGCGCGCCTTTCTTCGGGTTGTTTTTTTGATCGGCCCTGCAATTCTGCTCTCGGGATACGCGGTCCATTGGGTCCATAACCGTCTAATCGCAAATGGAGTGCAAGTCCATCCGCTGCTTTACCAACTCGTCTTACTCGTCGTGATGTGGTTTGCGATGTGGCTCACTTCGAAACCGCTTATCGACGAGCTACGGCGCCGCAAGGCCGAACGGGGAGGGTAATGGTGCCGGTACTTCGGTTTCGGAAATTCCGGTTCATAGGTTCCTGGCTACAGGTGGCGAACACCCGGCACCCAATTCTGACCTACGTAGGCTTCGCCGCTTTCCGGGAGGTTCGGGATGCGGTACGCGGGCAACTCGCGCGGATCGCCAGCGCTGGCCGGCCCGGCGAGACTGATAAGTGCACAGGCGAGTGTGCAGCTGACGCCCGCGTGGACAGGATTTGTGCGGGTGGACATGGGCGTGACTCCTGCCGTGGCCGGCCAGGGCCTGTAGGGCTGCTAGCGGGCGAAGGTGGCGATGAGTTCCGCTACGGCGAGCGCGCTGGCCCGCACGTTGAAGCCGACGAGAGCCGCGGTCGCATTGGCCGGCAGGTCGAGCTTTTCGTCCTTCAGCGCGTAGAGCCGGAAGTGGTAGTGGTGGGGCTTTGATCCGGGTGGCGGGCAGGGGCCGCCGTAGCCGGGGGCGCCGTAATCGGTGTTGCCCTGCATGGCTCCGGCCGGCATGAGGCCCGCAGCCGGTTTGCCCGCCCCGGCGGGCAGGGCCGTCGTCGCGGCCGGGATGTTCCACACCACCCAGTGCCACCAGCCGCTGCCGGTCGGTGCATCCGGATCGTGCACCATGAGGGCGAAGCTGCGCGTGTCGGCGGGTGCGCCCTGCCAGTGCAGGGCCGGCGAGACGTTCCCGCCGCCGCAGCCCCAGTCGTTGTACGCATGTCGCATGGCCATTGGCTGGCCTGCCTGGAGGTCAGGACTCGTGAGGCGGAATGCGGGTGCGTCAGGCATGAGGGATACTCCGGCAAAGGCAGCAACGGCGGATCAGATGTGGCCAGGGGCACACTGCTTGCCTGTATAGCAGACCCCGTGCTTCAGTGCATGCTGGCCGGCGATTCGATGCTGGCGGCCAGTTCCCGGTGCAGAGAATGTTCGCGCCAGAGCAGATACAGCCCTGCGGTCACCACCAGGCTGCCACCGAGGTAGACCCGCAAGCCGGGCAGGACGTCCCAGAACACCCAGTCGATGGCCACGCCCCAGAGCAGTGCCGTGTACTCGAAGGGTGCGATGACTGAGGCTGGCGCATGGCGGAAGGCCTCGGTGACGAAGTGCTGTCCGACCGTGCCGACTGCACCGAGGGCGAGAATCCAGCCCCAGTCAATGGTACGGATGGGCGTCCAGCCCGGTGCGGCAATGACGGCGGCAAACAGCGTGAGCAGCACCAGGAACCAGAACACCATGCTCACGGTGGTGTCCGTGCGGGTCAGGACGCGCACCGAGATGGCACTCAGTGCATAAGCCACCGCCGAGAGCAGGGCGCCCGCCATGCCCAGCATGCTCAAGCCCGTGCCACCCGTCGGTCTCAGCATGGCGAGAACGCCGGCGAGCCCGGTGAAGATGGCGAGCCAGCGCTGCCAGTCGACGCGTTCGCCGAGCAGCGGCACGGCGAAAGCAGTAACCATCAGTGGCGCGACGAAAAAAATGGCATAGGCGTCAGCCAGCGACAGTACCTTCACCGCGTAGATGAAGCCTGCCACCATGATGATGCCGAGCACGCCACGGGCCAGGTGCAGGCGCAGGTGCACCGGGCGCAGGTCGCGCCAGTGGCCGAACAGGCCCACGCCTGCCAGCACAAACGGCAACGAGGCTGCGCCACGCAGCGTCGCCACCTGCATGGGTGGATAGGAGGCTGCCAGCAGCTTCAACATGGCATCCATGGCGGCGAAGGCCGCCACGGCGACCAGCATGGCGGCGATGCCACGCAGGTTCTGCGTATTCATTGCCTGGGCGCTGGAGGGTAAGGGACCGTCAGCCGCCCGGGCCTGTGCCGAGCAGCAGGGCGATGCTGTCGGTGAAGCCACGGTCATCGGGTGTGGCCACCGCGCAGTCGCGCAGGTCTTCCCAGCCGCCGGAGCGCAGTGCGGCCTGCAGCACCAGCCTGCTGTCGCGACCATTCCACACCAGACGCTGGCGGCGTCCACCCGCATCGAAGTGGACCAGCCAGCTGCCGTAGCTCACGGCAGCGACGAAGTCTTCCGGCGTGACGCCCTGCGCACGGCAGGCCGCGGCGATGAGCGGTTCGAGCACGGCCGCAGCCCGTGGTGCATCCGCAGCCGGCGGGCGACCCGGCTTGCCGTCAAATGGAACGAAAATGCGTTCGTCTTTCACTGGAGCTCCGGATGCAAAGTGGACATCTTACCTGCTGCCGCCCGCATTCACTGCTGCAGGCCTGTCGCTGCCTGCCGGAGTCTTGTGCGGGTATTCGCAGAGATCGGCGAGGAGGCACTGTGGACAGCGCGGCCGGCGCGCCAGGCAGGTGTAGCGCCCGTGCAGGATCAGCCAGTGATGGGCATCCTGGCGGAATCGCGCTGGCACGACGCGCAGCAATTCCTGTTCGACGGCCAGTGGAGTCCTGCCCGGCGCCAGTCCCGTGCGGTTGCAGACCCGGAAGATGTGGGTGTCCACGGCAATGGTCGGTTCGCCAAAGGCGATGTTCAGCACCACGTTGGCCGTCTTGCGCCCGACGCCGGGCAGGGCTTCGAGTGCCGCACGGTCCCGCGGGACGGTGCTCCCATGCTGCGTGATGAGGATTTCGCAGCTGCGGATGATATTGGCCGCCTTGGTGTTGAACAGGCCGATGGTGCGGATGAGCGGCTTCAGGCCGGCAACGCCAAGAGCAAGCATGCGCTCGGGTGTCGGCGCGACGGCGAAGAGCCGCGCGGTCGCCTTGTTGACGCTGACGTCGGTGGCCTGCGCGGAGAGCATCACGGCCACGAGGAGCTGGAACGGGCTGCCGTAGTGGAGCTCCGGTTGCGGGTGCGGGTTGGCTGCGCGCAGGCGCTCGAACATCTCCCGTCGGCCGGCTGCGTTCATCGCGTCTCCATCTGCCAGGCATTCCAGGCGACGGCACAGCCGGCCAGCAGGAAAAACGCCACCAGGGGGAGGCCGCCGGCCGGGCCCAGCACGTCGCGCAGCGCTCCGGTCAGGGTGAGCGCCAGGGCACCCACCAGCCCGGTACGCCACCAGCAGATGCTCTGCGCCGTGCCGGGTGCGGGGCTGCCGCAACCGGTCGCGGCGCCTTGCAGGGCGACGAGTGCAAACAGGCCGCCGACGGCCAGGGCCAGTTCGAAGGCCAGGGCCTCACAGGCGAGACGCAGGATGATCGCCAGCCCGCCGCCAAGCAGAAGCAGGCCGGTCGCACCGGTGCCGCCACGCACGATCCTGCGCCGGATGACCAGTTCCGTAGCCGCCAGGCCAAGCAGAGCCACGAGGCCGAGAACCAGTCCGTGCACGAGGGTATCGGCACCGGCCAGCAAGGGGCAGATCGCAAGCCAGGGGAGCACGGCGCCGGCTGATGGCGACGTCACGGCCTGCGCCGCCGTTGCCCGGCCTTGTCCGTCAGTTTGCGGGTTGGCTGAAGATCTCATCACGGTGCTCGTTGAAATATTCGACGGCCTGGCGCACGGCACCGACCACCGCGCGGCTGGTTATCGTAGCGCCGGTGATCTGGTCGAAGTCACCGCCATCGCGGCGCACGAGCCAGCGTGCCGGGGGCGGATTGTCGAGCGAACGCCCGGTGAAGCTGTCGATCCAGCGGGATTTCGCACTCTCGATCCGGTCGCCGAGTCCCGGGGTTTCCTGGTGTGCGACGGCGCGTACCGCCAGCACACGGCCATCCGCCGCCACGGAGATCAGCAGGCGGATCGGGCCGACGTATCCCTGGCGGGCCACCGCGGTCAGGACGGCGGCAACGGGAGCGCCTGCAAGCCGGGCCCGATAGATGGGCAGCGCATCGTTGCTGCCGAGCCCGGCGGGTGCCGTGACCAGGATGCGGTCTTCCGCCGGGTGGTTGTCATAACGGCCTGCGGGCAGCAGTTCATCAAGCACCTTGAGTGCCTGGGCGGACTCGTTGTGTTCGATGCGCTGGCGTGTGGCGATGACGCTGAATCCCACGGCGATGGCTACGGCTGCAGCGAGGCCTGCGAGCCAGGGCAGGGCCGTGCGTCGTGCCGGTGGGCGTTGCTCTGCCATGTTGCGCTCAGTGCCCATAGATCCGCGGCCGCGTATAGCGGTCAATGACGGGCACTGCCGCATTCATCAGCAGCACCGCGAAGGCCACGCCATCGGGGAAGCTGCCCCAGGTGCGGATGACGAACGTGATGAAGCCGCAGCCGGCGCCGTACAGGAGCCGGCCGCGGTCGGTCACCGGTGAGGACACCGGATCCGTGGCGATGAAGAAGGCCCCGAGCAGGGTGCCGCCGGTCCAGAGATGGAAGAGCGGTGAGGGATGGGTGTCTGCGTCAGCCAGCCAGAGGAGGAGGGCCGGGAGCAGGAGGCCCGCCAGCATTGCTACCGGTACCTGCCAGCGGATGATGCCGCGGTAGAGCAGCCAGCCCCCACCCAGGGTTACGAAGTTGCCAACCCACTCCCAGCCGGCGCCGCCGAAGTCGCCGAAGACCGGGTTGGCGCGGATCGTACCCATGGTGTACATGAGCCCCAGCTGTTCTTTCACCACCGCAAGCGGCGTCGCACGGGTGATGGCATCGAGTGCCAGTCCGTCCGGCAGGCTGCCAGAGAAGGTGTACGCAAGTGTTTCGGCGATCGACAGCGCCCGGTAGTCGATATCGCCTGTATGTGGCGCCGGCCACTGGCTCAACCAGGCGGGGAAGAGCAATAGCACGAGTGCGTAGCCTGCCATGGCCGGATTGAAGACGTTGCGGCCAAGGCCACCGTAGAGATGCTTGACGATGCCCACGGCGAAGGCGGTGCCACCGGCGGTGATCCACCAGGGTGTCAGCGGCGGCAGGCAAAATGCCAGCAGCACGGCTGTCACCAGCGCGCTGCCATCGCCGAGGAACATG
>CAZQGA010000117.1:0-6967 GCA_964592735.1 uncultured Chromatiaceae bacterium
AGCGAGTAGCAACGCGGTCGCGGGAACCGGTACCTGGCCGCCGGGATCCGGGATGAACGAATCGGCCGTGATCGAAACGGCATAACCGTTGGCGGCTCCGTGATCCTCGAGCAACAGTTGCAGGTAGTGCGTGCCGGCGACAAGATCGCCGATATTGACCGAATGCTCGCCCAGCACCACTCCGCCGCCGCGCCGCTCGCCGAGCAGATAGGCGCCATCGAGCCAGACGAAGATCCCATTGTCGACACCGAAGTTGGCAACGACGTTCGTTGCGCCGAGCGTGTCGAAACGATACATGACCGCCACCTCGGTCCCGGGCGTCCAGGAGTTCGGAATCGACGTCTCGAAGCTCCAGTTCGCGTTGAGGCTTCCGGGATTCGTAAGCCAATTGCCCAGTGCCGCACTGGCGGCACTGAGGTCAGGCGCTGTCGCGAAGCTGCGCGTCGCGTCGTCGGAAACGGGAAATGGTCCCGTCTCCCCGCCATTGGTACCGTTCAATACCGTGCCGATGCTGTCGTTGTAATAGCCGGGATCGCTTGTCTGGACGAGCATCACGGCCGAGTGCGCCAACGAGTGCATCGTGCACAGCGCAAGCGTTGTGAACCATGTTTTCATTTGCATCAGAACATCTCCGGATGATGGGAAATACAGCCAAGCGCATATCACCTCACTTTCACTCGGAGTAAGGCAGAATCGGTGCCACGTTTCGTGACTCCCACACAAATCAATGCCTTGACAGACAATCCGAAGCGATTGAAATCCTCAGTGTAAAATTTCCTGACAGCCGCCCCCCGGACGAGCCGATCCCCTGCGCCTTTTCAGCGGTAACTCTTGCTGATGAACGGCGTCTCGGCAATTCCACGGCGTCTGTTGATGACCAGTGTCAGCACGAAGAAGAAGTTGCACATCATGTTGCATATTCGTGGCACGACCATCGGAATCTCTCGTCCCTCCTGCTCGACGCGCACCAGCACGCGTACCGCCTTCTTCGCCGCGGAGCGTGCCAGGTGCAGCTGCGGTACGGGTGGCGTGCCGCGCGGAAGAACGAAGCGCAGGTCGTGCTCGTGCACTTCGGCGCGGTAGTGGTGCAGGCGCTCCTGCAGCCACTGCATGTCGGACTCCCCGAGCGCGAGACGACCACGCACCGAGCCGTTGACGTGAAACGCCAGCGGCTGCAGTTGATCGAGCACCGCTGCGATGTCGGGCATCTCCGCTGGGGTCAGCGAGTACGCGGCACCGATGTGCCCGCAGAGTTCGTCGGTCACCACCTCGAAGTCGCACAACGAGGAGGTCTCGTAGATGAACGGATAACAGAGTTCGTCGCGGTTGCGTCCCGGTTTCATCGTCTCGGCTCCTCATTTCACGGCAATGATTGGTGGGCGGGCGGCAAGGTCCACATGAACGGGTATGCGAAAGACTGTGCTCAGTTCGCTTTCCCTGAGCACCTCGGCCGGCGTTCCGAACGCGTGCAGCCGACCCTCGTGCAGCAGGCAGAGACGATCGCAGTGGCGTGCGGCGAGGCTGAAGTCGTGGATTGCGAGCACGACGGCGTTGCCCGCGTCGGCGTAGCGGCGCAGCGTGTCCATGATGGTGTGCTGGTAGTACAGATCGAGGCTGGCGATCGGCTCGTCGGCGAGCAGCACGCGCGGGCGGCCCGCGAGTACGCGTGCAAGCCAGACGCGCGCCTGCTCCCCGCCGGAGAGCTGGTCGATCCTTCTGCCGCAGAGTGCACGCACCCCGGCCTGCTCGATCGCCGCGTCGATCCGGGCGGTGTCCGCATCACCCCACGGCAGGCGCCCGAGGGCGACGATGTCCTCGACCGCCAGCGGCCAGCTCGCGTCGCAGGACTGCGGCAGGAAGCCGATGGCTTGCGCACGCTGGCGCGGCTGCAGCGTGGCAAGCTCGTGGCCGGTGAGCGTGCACGAGCCCCGATACGGCAGCAGGCCGGCAAGGCACTGCAGCAGGGTCGATTTTCCCGAACCGTTCGGGCCGATGATGCCAAGCACTTCGCCTGCCCGGAGGCTGAGGTCGATTGCCTCGAGGCGCTGCGCCAGGCCGAGCCCGCACACCTTGATCAGAGCCATCGCCTGCGCTCCTTCCAGACGAGCCAGATGAACACCGGGCTGCCGACGATCGAGGTCAGTACGCCGAGGTTGAGCTCGCGCCCGGCGGGTAGCTGACGCACGCCGATATCGGCAAGGACGACCAGCACCGCGCCGGCAAGTGCCGACGGCAGCAGCAGCCGGTCGGGGTGGTTGCCGACCAGCGGGCGCACCAGGTGCGGCACCAGAAGCCCGACGAAGCCGATGTTGCCGGCCACCGCAACCGCCGAACCGACCAGCAGTGCCGCGCCGAGAACGATGCGACGGCTGCCCTGTGCAAGCGCCAGCCCCATGCTTTGCGCAACCTGCTCGCCGAGAGTGAGTGCGGCCAGCAGCCGGCGCTGACGCCAGATGAGAACGCCGCCGACCAGCAGCGCCGGCAGCAGGAAGACGAGGTGTTCGGCACCGCGTTCGGCGACCGAACCAAGCAGCCAGAAGACCAGCTCCTGCATCGCGTAGGGGTTTGGCGCAAAGCTCAGCACGGCCGCGAGAATCGCGCCGGTCAGCGTCGCGATTGCCAGCCCGGCCATGATCACCATCGACGAAGATGCCGAGCCGGCGAGCGCGAGCGTCAGCGTCAGTGCGACCGCGGCACCGAGCAGCCCGGCCAGCGTCGGCGCGAACTGGCCATACCCGGGGAGCAGCCCGAAGTAGAAGACCGTGGCCGCGCCAAGTGCCGCACCCTGGCTCGCTCCGGTGAGGCTGGGATCGGCAAGAGGATTGCGCAGAAGGCCCTGCAGCGCCGCACCGCTCAGCCCGAGCGCTGCGCCGACCGCAAGGCCGAGCAGCGTGCGCGGCAGGCGCACCTCACCGATCACGAGTGCGGCCGGGGTGTCGATTCCGCGTAGCCACTCGATGAGGCCGGTGAGCACCGGCACCGGCGCCGAGCCGGTGGCAAGCGATGCGACGGCAACGCCCAGGGTGGCGACGAGCAGTACGGGGATGATCATTCGGCCCACCGTTGCAGTTGCTCGACCAGCTCCCACGTCCACGGGCCCGGGCACTGCCAGCGCCAGTAGTCGGTCCTCAGCCAGTGTGCGGGTGCGATGCTGCGGTGCAGGACACGGTGTTCCGCAAAGCGGTTGGCAAGCGCCCTGCTTGCCGGCGCGGCCCACAGGATCGCATCGGGTGCGTCGGTCGCGATACCTTCGAGATCGAGGCGCAGGTAGCCCTCACCCTGCAGATAGTTGCGCCACCCGGCACGCTCGAGGATATCGTCCTCGAAGGTGCCACGCCCGGTACCGATGCCGTTTGCACCGAGCAGCAGCAGGCGCTTGCGCACTGCGGGAGGCTTTTGTACGCGCGGCGGGGTACTTGCCGCCGACAGTGGTCTGCCGAGCAGCGCAAGCAGCTGTCTTTCGTAGTCGGTGACGGTGTCGAGGCTGGTCGGCAGGGCAAGGACTGCGACACGAAAACCCAGTGCCTGCAGACGGCTGCGCAGCTGCAGCGCGTTGTACTCGCCGGTGATGATGAGGTCCGGGGCGAACTCGACGATCTGTTCGATGCTGCCATCGTGCGTCGGCCAGCGCTCGTCGAGCCAGGCGACCGGAAAACGCCGGTGCATTGGCGAAAGTGCTGCGATCCGTGCCGGCTCGGCGTAGCGCGCCAGCATCCAGTCCGTGCACAGGTCGAGCGAGACGAGGCGCTGTGGCACCGCGGCGGTTGCCGCATCGAAGCAGCCGAGGAGTGCCAGTGATGCTGCCGAGCGCAGCCACGCCAGCGCCACAGCACGGCGGCTGCGGCGCTGGCAGGGCGAGCTCGGCCCCCCGCGTTTCACTGCGCGTAGCGAATGCCGATGAAGGCGCTGCGCCCGAGCGTGTTGTAGCCCCTGGAGAGCTCGTAGTCGCGATCGAACAGGTTGTCGATCCTGCCCTCGATCGACAATGAGCGGCTGAGTGCGTAGCGCGCGTTCAGGTTGAGCAGTCCGTAGCCGCCAAGCGAGCCGGTTTCCGAGTTGCTGTCATGGCGAGCGCTGGCGGCGGCCAGTTCGATCCCGCCCGTCAGCGCGCCCCGGCTCCTGTCGGCGCCAAGTACCAGCGTGTTGCGCGCGCGTCGCCCGAGGCGCAGACCCGTGTCCTCGTTGGTTGCATCGAGCCAGTCGTAGCTCGCGTGCAGCGCCCAGTCACCGACACGCCCCGACCAGGCGAGCGTCACGCCTTCGAGCCGTGCCTTCGACACGTTCAGGTAGCGCCAGGTCGCGAACGACCAGTCGATCATGTCGTCGATGCGGTTGAGGTACCAGGTTGCCGAGGCGCTCTGCATGCCTCGTTCCCACACGAGCGCCACCTCGCGGTTTTTCCCCTTCTCGGCCTCGAGGCCGGCGTTGCCGGAGTACTGGTCGTAGAGCTGGTAGAGCGAGGGCGCCTTGAACGAGGTGGCGTAGCTGCCCTGCAGGCGCCACTGCGGGCTGAGCTGGTAGCCGTAGCCGAGGGCATGGGTGCTCTCGTTGCCGAAGCGTGAATGGTCGTCGTTGCGGGCGCTGAGCTGCCAGCGGTGCGGGCCAAGGTCGGCGTTCCAGCCGGCAAAGACGCCGTTCAGGCTGATCCTGCGATCGCCCGTGAAGCTTGCCGCGGGAGATGCCTCCTGCTGCAGGCGCTCGATGCCGAGTACCGCCGTGCCGAGCGGCAGCGACACATCGTTCTGCCAGCTGAGCTGCTTGCCGTGCGTCTGCAGGTAGCTTCCCTGCGGTGCCCACGAGGCGTAGTCGTCCTGGCGATCCATCGCCCGGGCGTACTGCAGACGGCTCGTCCAGACATCGTTCATGCGGTTGTTCGAGAACAGCTGCCACTGCTCGGTCTCGAAGTCGACGTAGGCGTCGAAGTTGCCGTCGGCAGGCGTCATGCCGCTGTCATAGTGCGCCCTGCCTTCGTTGCGCCGGTAGAGGACGCCCAGCTCCTGGCCGGCTGCCGGCAGGAAGGACAGCGAGACGCTGCCCGCGCTGTTGCGGTAGGAATCCCGGTCGGCGTCGCGGTTGCGCGCGTTCTTCTGCGCCGAGACGCTGTCGGAGTAGTCGTGGCTGCCGTCGATGCGAAACCGCCAGTGTGCGTCGCCGCCGGCAAGGCCTGCACCGGCCTGGTAGCTGCCGTGGTTGCCGGCACCGACGAAGGTGTCCGCCTTGAACCCCGGGCTCCCCCGGCGGGTGAAGATCTGGATGACACCACCGACGGCATCGGCGCCGTACATGGTGGCGCCGAGGCCGCGCAGGATCTCGATCCGCTCGACGTTGGCAAGCGGCAGGTAGCGCAGCGGCGAGCCCGACAGGTCGAGCGAGTTGATCGGCATGCCGTCGACCAGGATCTTCGTCTGGTCGGGGCGCGTGCCGCGCACGTACAGACTGGCCGAGGTTCCCGGCCCACCGCTGGTGGAGATCTGGATGCCCGGTTGGCGGGCGAGCAGCTCCATCATCGTGCCGCCCGCAAAGCGCTCGATTTCCGCACGTCCGATCACCGTCATATCGGCGAGAACTTCGGAAATGCGCGATTCCTGGCGCGTTGCGGTGACCACGATCTGCTCGAGGTCGGGGTTGGGCTGGGCGTGGGCAACAAATGGCAGCGACAGCAGGGCCGCCAGCGGTCCAAGGCGTGGGTGCATCTTCCTCTCCTTTCCGGCAGGCATCCCCGCGTGCCGGTTCGTGTCATGGACGGAAAGCGAGGGGGAAGACGAATCACGACGTTTACGCCGGCGCCGCCTCCCCGCAGCACTTTCGATTGGCGTTACAGGCCGGTCTCCGGGCTCGCAAGTCTTGGCGCGTCGCCTTCCCGGGAAGAACCCGGTGGCTGGTGATGACACGCCCGCACTTGCCTACCGTTGCGGGGGCAGCAGCGGAATTGCCTCGGTGGGAGGCGCACCGCTTTCCCGATTATCCGCCGCCGAAGGAATCGGCAGCAGCACCTGGAACGGCGCGCATCATACGGATGTGCGGGAGCAGTGGCAACGCTGACGTCCAGCCCGGCAGCGTGGTGGGTGTGCGTGTCACGCCAGGTCTTGTCTGCTCGCTTGCGGCAGCAGCGGCACCACGATGCCGGCCGCGCCGGCGGGGGGGTAGCGCGTTGCGTAGGTGGCGTTCGCACCGCGCGAATCCGCCTCCCAGCGCTCGTTGAACGGGCTGCGGTAGTTGAACCACAGCATCGGCTTGCGGCGCGCACCGCGAATCACGGCCTCCACGGTCTGCACGTCGGGGTGCCTGAACTTGTCGCCGTTGCTGCTGAACAGGAAATGTTCGGCGTCGACGAGTTGCATGAACTCCGGACTCAGGTTGTTCCTGCTGCCGTGGTGCGCCATCTTGACGGCGTCCACACGCAACCTGTCCTCGCCGGGGGGCAGCAGGCGGCGGATCGACGCACACACGCTCTTCATGTGCGCATCGGCGAGGAACAGGCAGGATCTGCCCGCGTATTCGGCGAGGAAGGCAATACTGCTGCCGTTGGCTGCGGATGCGTCCGCGCCCTTGAGCTGCGCGCGCAACCGGGCGCTCAGATCCTCCGGCCCCAGCGTCAGTTCGGCACCCGGGTGGAATCTGGTCTCGTCGACGAGCTGCTTCCAGGCGCTGTCGAGATCTGCAGGATCGAGCTGCCAGCGCGCGATGTCCTTTCGCCATTGCCGACCCATCGCGGCGAGCTTCGGTCTGCTCGGTGACAGCAGCGTGAGCACCATGCCGTTCTCGTCGGGAATCGCCACGCGCGGCAGCGGTCCCCTGGCGGGCACGACGACTGCCTTGCCGTCGAAGGCACGGTTCCACCTGGCAAATGCCCGGTGGTGGATGAGCGCGCTCAGAAACTCGCCCTCGCGCCCGCCGAGATCGGTCTGTGTGTCGATCTGCCGGTAGCCGTTGAACCAGATGTCCTTCGGCTCCAGCGGCCATTTGG
>CAZQGA010000118.1:0-6952 GCA_964592735.1 uncultured Chromatiaceae bacterium
CGCCCGAGCCGTCGTGGATCATGGTGCGCAGCTCGTCGTCGATGGTGACGAGCTCATAGATGCCGGTGCGCCCCCGGTAGCCATTGCTGCCCGGGATATCCGTACGGGGACGATAGAGGATGGGCGGACTGGCCGGATCCACGCCCAGCACACGGCATTCGTATTCAGATGCCGTGTAGGGCTGGCGCGCATCCGGGTCGAGCATGCGGACCAGGCGCTGGGCCAGGACCCCCACCAGGCTTGAGGAGAGCAGGAATGGCTCGATACCCATGTCGCGCAGGCGGGTAACTGCGCCTACCGCCGTATTGGTATGCAGGGTCGAGAGGACGAGGTGGCCCGTGAGGCTCGCCTGCACGGCGATTTCCGCGGTCTCCAGGTCACGGATCTCGCCCACCATCACCACGTCCGGATCCTGGCGCAGGATGGCCCGCAGGCCGCGTGCAAAGGTCATCTCGACCTTGGTATTGACCTGGGACTGGCCGATCCCGTCGATGTAATACTCGATCGGATCCTCCACGGTCATGATGTTGCGTGTGTTGTCGTTGATGCGTTCGAGTGCGGCATACAGCGTCGTGGTCTTGCCTGAACCCGTGGGTCCGGTAACCAGAATGATGCCGTGGGGCTTGTGGATCAGCTCGTCGATGCTGTCCTGGGCAGGCCGCTCCATGCCGAGGTTGTCGAGTTCGATGCGCCCGGCATGCTTGTCGAGCAGGCGCAGCACGACCCGTTCACCGTGGCCCGAGGGCATGGTCGAGACGCGGACATCGACGGCCCGGCCTGCGACCCGCAGGGAGATGCGACCATCCTGCGGCAGGCGTTTCTCGGCGATGTCGAGCCTGGACATGACCTTGATGCGCGACACCACCAGGGGCGCTACCGCCCGCCGGGACTGCAAAACCTCACGCAGCACGCCGTCGACGCGGAAACGGATCACCAGCCGGTTTTCATAGGGCTCGATGTGGATGTCCGAGGCGTTTTCCTTGACCGCTGCAGTCAGTACTGCATTGATGAGGCGGATGATCGGCGCGTCATCGTCGCTTTCCATCAGGTCGGAGGGCTCCGGGAGTTGCTGGGCTACCTGGAGCAGATCGGTGTCGTCGCGCAGGCCTTCGACCATCTGCATGGTCGAACTGGATTCACGTTCATAGGTTTCCTGCAGGCGGGCGTCGAACTCCTCGGTGCTGACGACACGCAGCGCTACCGGTACGCCGAGGAAGCGCCGTGTCTCGGCAATCGCCAGTGGTTGCGTACCGGCACGGGCCAGCATCTGTGCCTGGCCGTTCTCGAAACCGAGGACCAGCACCCCGTGGCGCTTGGCGAAGGGGAACGGCAGCAGTCGCGCACCGGACGCCGCTGCGGGTGTAGCCGGGTCGGCCGCTATCGTTGCAGCCGGCAACTCCAGCGTTACTTCGTCAAGGAGCGGGCTGGGAGGCGTTGCCATCGGATTCACGCGCCGGCTGCTGGGCGTCGAGGCGCAACTGGCGCAGGTCGAGGGCGGGGGGTCCGCCGGGTGCGATGGGTGGCATCATCGGACGGGTTTCACCAGGCATCAGCTGAACTCTCTTTGAGCTCATGGCAAGTTGCTGATTGCGGACAAAGTTGTACTTGGAGTTCGTTTCGAAGGCCGCCTGGGCTTCGTCGCGGAGGATGGTCGGCTTGATGAAGACCATCAGGTTGGTCTTGTTCTTCTTGGTTGAATCCACGCGGAAGAGGTGGCCGATCAGCGGAATGCTGCCCAGTATCGGCACCCGCTGCTGCTGTTCGGTCAGGTCATCCTGGATGAGACCGCCCAGCACCAGGGTGCCGCCATCCTCGACGATGACCGAAGTGGTGATGGAGCGGTTGGTGGTGACGAGGTCCGCGGCGCCCCGGATATTGGCCGCCAGTGCAGAAAGTACCTGCTCGATCTTGAGCAGCACGGCGTCGCCTTCGTTGATCTGTGGTGTCAGCTTCAGGGTCAGGCCGACCTGCTGGCGCTGGATGGTCTGGAACGGGTTGACGCTGGTTGTCCCGCTGGTGGCGCCGGTGTTGGTAAACTGGCCGGTGACGAAAGGCACCTCCTGGCCAACCTTGATCTCGGCTTCCTCGTTGTCCATCGTCACCAGTACCGGTGTGCCGACAATGTTGGTGCTGGCATCCGAGGCGAGTGCGTTGATCAGCGCCGCGAAGCTTGTGCCTGAGTCCGAAACCCGGCCCACGGCAAGGTTGAGGCCTTTGCCGATGGCGGAGCCGATCGCGGCTGCATCACCGCTCTTGGCGGCACCGGCCAGGCCGACAAGGCCGCCGCCACCGGTATTCGGCAGGTCAAAGCGCGTGACGCCAACTGCATTCTTCAGGTCGCTGTCGCCGACGGCCCAGTTCACGCCGAGCTCGGAGGCCTTGTCCGCGCTGACCTCGACGATGAGCGACTCCACCAGCACCTGCATGCGGCGGATATCGACCTTGTCGATGACGTTCATCATCCCCTTCATGACCTTGGGCGGTGCGGTGATGATGAGCGCATTGGTGGCCTCATCCGCCCAGATGCTGACTTCGCCGCGTTCGGTGGGTGGTGCGGTGCTGGCAGCGCCTGCGGCACCGCCAGCCCCCTGCTTCTGGTACTGCGCCTGCAGTTTGGTGGCGAGGTCCTTGGCATCCGCGTAGCGCAGGTAGCGGACACGCGTGTCGCCGCCTTCCTGCAGAGGCGTATCCAGATGCGCCATCAGCGTGCGCAGCCGCAGGCGTTCATTCTTGTCGCCGCTTACCAGCACGCTGTTGGTACGCTCGTCCGCCACGACGGTGGCGGGTGGCGCGGCTGTGCCCTCGGCCTTGGTGCCCTGGCCAAGGGAGGTGATCACGCGCACCACCTCGGCTGCGGAAGCGTTTTCTATCCGTATGACCTCGATGTCCGAGGTGGTTTCCGTGTCGATACGCTCGATGATGCGCTGCATGCGCTCGACGTTGTTGGCGCGATCCGAGATGATGAGAACGTTGGATGGCGGGTGGGCGGCCAGGTGGCCGTATTGCGGGATCAGCGGGCGCAGGATCGGCACCAGTTGTGCAGCGGCCACGTTCTTCACCGGGATGATGCGCGTCACCAGGTCATCGGCGGCATGTCCGCCACCGGCACCCATTTCCGCGCCGGGTACCTGGCGGGCGTTGGCATCTGGCAGGATCTTCACCACATTGCCCGAAGGCACGGCGACGAAACCGTAGACGGAGAGGATGGAGAGGAAGGCCTCGTAGAAGGCGTCGGGCGTCATCGGCGCGGATGACAGCATGGTGACCTGCGCCTTGACGCGTGGATCCAGCACGAAATTTTTGCCGGTTACTGCGCCGACCGCCTCGATGACCTGGCGGATGTCGGCGTCCTTGTAATTCGGTGTGATGGAGCCCTGTGGCTGCTGGGCCTGGGCAGGCACGCAGAGGAGGGCGACGGCAAGGACGAGGGCTGCCAGCCGCTGCACCATGACATTCAATCGGGAGACTTTGCTCATGTACGCATCCAGGCTACTGGGTCGTCGCGTCCTGCGCGGCGTCGGGCTGGCTTGCCGGTGGCGGAGCTGCGCCGGCGCCAGTGTTGGCGGCGGGTGTCTCGCCTGCCGCGGCCACCTGGCTGGCATCCAGCGTCATGGTCTGCCGCTGGCCGTCGCGATCGACAACGACCGTCACCTGGCTGGTATTGGCCAGGGAGCGGAAGGTCTCCATGGCCTGGGCGGGATTATTCAGGGCGATACCGTTGATTTCTGTGACAAGATCCCCAGGCTTCAGCCCCAAGGCAATAAATTGCTCACGGTTGCGGCCCGGGTACACACGATAGCCCTTGAGTTCACCATTGGGCATGAACGGTTGCGGGCGGAGGATCTCCGTGATTGCCGTCACGTTCTGGCTGACGGCCTCCTGCATCGATGACGGCGCGGGCCGCCGGGTCATGGGCTGTCCGGCCTGTGCGCGAATCCCGGTGTTGATGCCGCCTGTCGACAGCCGTGGCAGGACCAGCGCCTCGAGTGCACCGCCGCGGTTCAGGATCACGCGATCGGCCTGCACCTGCTGCAACACCGCACCACCCGGCACCGGATCCTTGATGAAATAGACTTTCTCGTTGCCGGCACTGTCCGCGATGATGGCGTGGGCGAAGCGTTCATCGAGAGCGGCAATCGCCCCGCGCAGCTGCAACTGCAGCTGGGTTTCCGGCGCGTTCGCTGCGTCGGCAACACCGACAGCAGGCTCGGCGGCTGCCTGACCGAAGATATGGGCCGCAGCGATGGACGCGTAGACCTGTGGGTCCGTGGCGTCACTCGCTGCGGGTACGCCGGGCGTGGCCGGTGGCGGCGTCCAGGCTGCAGGCGCCGGGCCAGGTACCAGCAGCCAGACCAGACGCGCGCCGGTGTAGGCGATGCCGGCCACGAGCACCAGGGAGATCCAGAACGGCAGCGTTGTGCTGATGCGGCCAAGCAGCGCTTCCGGGCTCTGCACGTTCCAGCGTTGCATGACTTCGGGGAGGTTCAAGGATGTACCACGCGCGCCCACGGGATGAATCGGCATCCCTGCCGGTTCCACGAGCGGGCAAGTTAGCATAATCAATGGCTTGGGGTAAGGGCACTGCCCGCACACATTTCCGCAGCTGCGCCATGCGGGACGCAGCCGGAAGAGCCGCCGGGAAACACCGGGGTGCCGGCAGGCCAGATTGCATGTTCTGCGGTTGTGATGGGCTGCAGGGCGCTCGTGCAGCAGCGCACGGTGCCTTGCATGGGTGGATGCTATACATATTGTGCAAGCACATCGGCCCGTGGTGCGCTAGCGTCCGGTTTCTTTGCGGGTAATATGTCTGGTGTCGCGAATGCTTCTGTTTTCAGCAATCAGGGTCATGGCCGGTGACGGCGATCAACCGGGCAATCGCCCGGGGGATGGGCGTGGCCTTGCCCTCGAGGAAGCCCGGCCGAGGCTCAAGAAGCCACCGCTGTTCCGTGTGGTCCTGGTCAACGATGATTACACGCCGATGGAGTTCGTCGTCGAGGTGCTCGAGCGTATCTTCTCGATGGACCGCCCGCAGGCGACACGCGTGATGCTTGAGGTACATACCAAGGGCAAGGGCGTATGCGGCGTGTTTACTTACGAGATTGCCGAGACCAAGGTCGCGCAAGTCACTTCATATGCCCAGCAGCACCAGCATCCGCTGTTGTGCACGCTGGAGGAAACGTGAGGCGGAGATGTTAAGCAGCGAACTGGAATTCTGCCTGAACGAGGCCTTTCAGCAGGCCCGCAGCAACCGTCACGAATACATGACGGTGGAACACCTGCTGCTCGCCATTCTCGACATTCCTGCGGTGACCGAGGTCCTCAAGGCCTGCGGTGCCGATCTCGAGCGCCTGCGCCGGGAACTCGAGGAGTTCATCGACCAGTCCACGCCACGTCTCAAGGGCGAGGGTGACCAGGATGTGCAGCCGACCCTGGGTTTCCAGCGCGTCCTGCAACGGGCCGTGTTCCACGTGCAGTCGAGCGGCAAGAAGGAAGTGAAGGGCGAGAACGTCCTGGTGGCGATCTTCGGCGAGAAGCAGTCGCACGCGGTCTACCTGCTCGGTCTGCACGACATCACGCGCCTCGACGTGGTCAATTTCGTTTCCCATGGGCTTGCCAGACTCAGCGAGCGCCGCGGTACCGGCACCCGCAGTGCCGAGGGCGAGGAAGGGGAGGCCGAGACGGCTGGCAGTGCGCTGGAAAACTACGCGTCCAACCTCAACCGGCGGGCTGCCGAAGGGCGCATCGATCCGCTGATCGGCCGGCAGGCCGAGATCGAACGCACCATCCAGGTACTCTGCCGGCGTCGCAAGAATAACCCGCTGTACGTCGGCGAGGCTGGCGTGGGGAAAACCGCGATTGCCGAGGGACTCGCCAAGATGATCGTCGATGGCCAGGTGCCACCGGTCCTCAAGGACTGCACCATCTACGCCCTGGACATGGGCGCGCTGCTCGCTGGCACCAAGTACCGCGGCGATTTCGAGAAACGCCTGAAGGGCGTCCTTAACGAACTGAAGAAAAATCCCGGTGCAATCCTTTTCATAGACGAGATCCACACCGTGATCGGTGCAGGTGCCGCCTCGGGCGGCGTGCTCGATGCCTCCAATCTCATCAAGCCGGTGCTGGCCAATGGCGAGCTGCGCTGCATCGGTTCGACGACTTACCGCGAGTACCGGCACATTTTCGAGAAGGATCATGCCCTGGCACGCCGCTTCCAGAAGATCGACGTGCCAGAGCCGTCGGTGCCGGAAACCGTGGAGATCCTCAAGGGACTGCGCTCACGCTTCGAGGACCACCATGGTGTGCGCTACACGGACGAGGCCCTGACGTCGGCGGTGGAGCTGTCCGACCGCCACATTAACGAGCGGCAGTTGCCGGACAAGGCGATCGACGTCATCGATGAGGCAGGCGCCAGCATGCGTCTGGAGCCGGAGGCCACCCGCAGCAACCTGGTGGATGTGGCACAGATCGAGAAGGTCGTGGCACGCATCGCGCGCATTCCACCGAAAAGTGTCTCGGCGTCTGATCGAGACCTGCTGCGCAATCTGGATCGCGATCTCAAGCTTGTCATTTTCGGCCAGGACGAAGCCGTGGAGACGCTGGCTTCCGCGATCAAGATGGCGCGTTCGGGGCTGCGTGAGCCGGAGAAACCCGTTGGCGCATTCCTGTTCGCCGGCCCGACGGGTGTCGGCAAGACCGAAGTCACGCGCCAGCTGGCCCACTGTCTTGGCATCGAGTTGATCCGCTTCGACATGTCCGAGTACATGGAGCGGCACACCGTCTCGCGCCTGATTGGTGCGCCGCCGGGTTACGTTGGCTTCGACCAGGGTGGTCTGCTGACCGAGGCGGTGAGCAAAAATCCCCATGCCGTGCTGCTGCTCGATGAGATCGAAAAGGCGCATCCGGAAGTCTTCAACCTGCTCCTGCAGGTCATGGACCACGGCACGCTGACGGA
>CAZQGA010000119.1:0-6948 GCA_964592735.1 uncultured Chromatiaceae bacterium
AACCATGTGACCCGGGGGTTTACGTTGCCGACTGCCTGAAGGTCGAAGCCAGGCCTGCCCTGCTCAATGAGGGCGGTCCATCGGAGCTGGATCTGGCCTTTGCGCACGGCAAGGTGTTGCGGGTCACGCGCATGGATTCTGCCAGGCCACCTGGTCTGCCTGGATACCTGCTTTGGGAGGGACGTGTCAGGGATGATCCATTCAGCAATGTGACATTTGCCCGGGCCGGATCGGCACTCGTCGGCTATGTCAGCACATCGACGGGCCCGGCCTATCGGGTCCGGCGCGGACCAGGCGACAGCCTGCAAGCCGAAACCCTTGATGGGGCCGCCCTCATGGGTCTGCAGGTCAACGACCAACACGCATGCGCCATGCCGGCAGCGGGACAGCCAGTCCATTGCGACGTAACCGGGGCATATCCCATCGATGTCCTGTTGCTGATCACACCAGACGCAGAACGCGAAGCCGGAAGCAGGGACGAACTGTCCGCGCTGATCATGCTGGAAGTCGGGCGGACGAATCAGTCCTTTTCACAAAGCAATATCCGCCACCGGCTGAGAATTGCAGGTATCAAAGGAATGCCGGGCTATGCCACGACCACTTCGGTGGCGCGCCATCTGGAGAACCTGGAGAATCCGGCCAACGGACTCGAGTCTGTGCCGGACATGCGCCGGCAGACGGGAGCAGACCTGACCATCATGCTGGTCAGCGCGGCGGACCCACCGCTCTCCTGTGAGTTGCCACGGGAAACCGTGGGAAACCGCAGGTTTGCCGATCATGCCAACAGTGTCGTACCGGTCTCTCTGCTTGCGGTGGCCGATCTCTTCGCCCATGAGGTGGGCCACCTCCTCGGAGCCGGACACGCACTGAGTGGCGGCATCAGGGACGACAGTCACGGCATGTCGTATAAAGACAAGCGCGGGACGACGGCATGGAAAACCCTGATGGTCCGGGATGGCGGCTGCAGCGACTGCCCGGGAATCCTCTACTGGTCGACCCCGACAGTCCGGGCACCCGGACGTACTGGCACCCTCGGCATTGCCGGCAAATATGACAACGCCGCAACGATCAATGCCACGGGATGTACCGTCTCGAAATTCCGCGAGACGCCACCGGCACACTAGCCGCATCAGCGCTTCACTTGGTGTCGAGCCGGATCGCACCCTCGTGAAAGCTGTCTGCACCGCTGCGCCGGTACGCAGCGCAGCGGTTCGCGTAAAACACCGCCACCCCATCAGCTGGATCGCGAGCGCAGCAGAGACGGAACAGATCTTCCGCTGCTTTCCAGTGCCCCTGCCGGAACACATCGAGCGCTTCGGCGAACTGCCGCATCGGCTCCTCCAGAATGCCTGCACCGTTGCCTGCGGGCCCCAGCACCTGGTAGACGCCAACGGGCGTGCCCTTGCCCGCAAGGTAGAAAGAGCCGACATCACGGACCAGCAGATCATCAACACCCGCCACGGTCTCGGCCGAGGCGAGCACATGCGTGCCGAGCTGTTTGTTGAGCCGTTCGATACGGCTCGCCGTATTGACGATGTCACCGAGTGCCCGATACTCCAGGTGCTGGGCGGTTCCCACCGTGCCCAGACGGATCGTGCCCGTGTGCAGCCCGATGCGCGTTGGCAGGGCACTGTCGTTGCCCACACGGGCTGCCCGCTCCAGTGCCATATGGATGCCAGCCGCCGCCAGGCAGGCGCCCCGCCGGGTGTCGGCACGCGGTCGGACGCTGGCCCAGATGGCCATCATGGAATCGCCGACTGCGTCTGACACCTGTCCACCATGCCGTGACACTTCACGGAAGAGGATGCCGTAGTAAGCGTTCATCAACTCGCCCAGCTCATCCGGCGAGAGCGATTCAGCCAGGCGGGTATAGCCCTCGACGTCAGTGGACATGCAGGTGCCGTGCACCACTTCAGCCATCCACGCCCCGGACCGGCCTTCCTCCGCCAGCCGGTGAACTATCGGCTCCGGAACGTATTGCCCCATGGCAGCGATGAGCCGCGCCCGTTGCTCGCGTGCCTGCTGGAAACCCAGCAACAAAGAGCCGAGTACGACGATGGGCGCCTGCAGGAATATCGGCACCAGCAGTGGCGGCCATGTTTCGTGGTACTGGAAACCATAGCGGGCTGCCAACAGGTAACACTGGGCAGCAACCGCAACAGCAGCTACGCCCGGCCAGCCCGGCAACAGCCGACAAACCAGGCCAAGGGCGACACCCCAGCCGAGCACGAGCAGCAATGCCAGGGGTTGCGGCAGGGGATGCAGCCCGCGCCCCTCGAGCAGGTTGGCCGTTGCAGTGGCTGCAATCTCCAGCCCGCTGAGGTTGAGGCCGCTCTCCTGCGAAAACACCGAATAGAAGCTGTCGCGCTGCTCGGCCTGGTGGCGTGCCGCGAAGCCGATGAACACCACGGCACCGTGAAGGTCCACAACCTGCCCAGCGCCCGTCGTTGGCACCGCGCCCGAAAGCAGCTGGTGGTAGGGAACGGTTGGAAAGCTGCGCGGCGGCCCGTAATAATCCAGGTAGCGGCTGGCAGGGCCTGCATACAAATCAACGAGCATCCGGTAGGAGATTCCGCCACCCGGATGATTCGCATGCGCCCTCGCCTTGAACCCGGCGTCCCCGCGAGCCAGTGCACGCGCCGCCCGCACGAAACCAGCGATATCACGGCCTGCAAGGGCCGCATCGAGCACCCGGGCATCAGGTGCAGCCGCTGAAGCCCGGGCAAGCAGGGCATCGCGCAGCGCGGGCGCCTGACCCCAGGCAATCGCCTGCGCGACGACGGTCGGAATGGTCGCCATGTCGCCTGCGCCCTCATGAAAGGTCCAGAACTGCCCAACCTTGAAGGGCACGGCTGGCAGCGGGAAGGGCGCCACCGCCAGGGCGGCCTCCCGCAGCGGCGCGGTGGGCTGTCGCAGGTTCACCCGCACTGCCTCGCCGGCGGCGGATCGCGCCTCGAGTGCGACCAGGCGCGTGCCGAGCCGGCCTACCAGCACCACGTTGCTGGCCTGGGCGATCGCCGCACCGAGTTCTGCGGTACCCGCCGCATCGGGTGGATCGTCGAAGAACACGTCAAAGACAATGAGCCGTGGCTGCAACGCCGACAGCCTGCGAAGCAGGCGGGCGTGCATCTCACGAGGCCATTTGGCAGGGTCCTCGTGCAAACCCAGCGCATCGGATGATTCACCGTCCATGCTCACCAGCACAATACCCGGTGGCGGCGGCCGGCGACCGCGCAATCCGTACAGCCAGTCCAGCCCGGCGTTGTCCTCAATCTTGGTGCCGAGCGGGGTCAGGCAAGCGAGGATGCCCAGGAAGCCCACAGCCAGCCCGAGCAGCAGGGCACTGCGCAGTCTGAGGCGCATTACAGTGCCGGCGTCACCCGCCGCACTCAGCGCCACCAGCGGAGACGGCTGCCAGCGCGGCTGGATTGCGCACCACGACAACACCGCGGGACAGGCTGACCCAGCCCCGCGCGCGCCACTCCTGCAACTGCTGGTTCACCATCTGGCGCGATGCATTAACGAAACCTGCCAATTCAGCCTGCGACAGCCTGAGCATCCGGCCTTCCACGATGGCAGATCCATGTTCCTCGCTCAGCCGCAGCAACCGCCGTGCCAGCCGCGCTGGAAGGTCGAGAAACGCCGCCTCCTCGATGAGTTCGCTGGTCCAGCGCAGGCGCTCACACAGGGCGTTGAGCAAGTGGCGCACCAGCACGGGCTCGCGATCCACGAGGGCCAGCAGATCGGCACGATGGATGACAAACAAGACGGTGTCCACCATGGCAACGGCGCTGGCCGTGCGCGGCCGGCCGTCGATGACAGCGATCTCACCGAGCGATCCCCCGCTTTCGATCAGGCTCAGAAAAAGCTCCTGGCCATCGGCATGGTTGGTGCTGATGCGCACCTGGCCGGAAATGACTGCGTAGAGCGCATCACCGGCATCGCCCTGCCGGAACAGGGTGGCGCCCCGGGCAATGGTCCTGCGCATGGCCAGCGCCGCCACACGGTCAAACGTCGATTCGGGCAGGCCACGCAGCAGGAAATTGCTCTTCAGGATCGCTCTGGCACTCACGCTCACGATCGCGGTACTCCCCGTGGCAGGCCATGCAGTCCAGCGTCGGGTCAACGGGACTGCGTGACGGTCTTCACTCTACCAAAAAAGTCCCCGCCCGCAGCGAAGTACGCCGCAGTGTCCAGCCGATGACAGACGAAGGCAGGCTGGAGGAGAACCATCACCACCATGGAAGCCGGAAATACCCATCCACCGATCACTGCCCGGCCGGCCGTGCCCCGGGGTGAACCCCGGGTCCGCGAGCCAAAGTCCTCCATGAGCATCGCGAGGCCGGCCGGGCGCTCTTGAAGCAAGGCAACACGCGCACAGGAGTACCAACATGAACAGTCCTTCCCGTCGCTTTCCCACCCTCCCGGCCAGCCTCCGCGACAGCCTCTGCGCCGCCATCGCCCTGCTGGCCACCACCAGCCTGTCCTGGAGTTTTGTCCATTCCACCCAGTCACTGCGCTGGATGGGGGAGCAGGACGCCACAGTCATCAGTGCGCCGGTCCTGTTCAATCAGTCGTAGTGTCAACCAGCTGACTGACAGATCACGGCCTGGCAGAGATCCTCGGGCCGAATCCAGAGCGAGGAACTGCAATGGCAGACAGCGGCCAACCGGGGACGATCGGCATGAGCACAAGGCATGCACTGTCAGCCGCAATTCCAGACACGCCGCTGGATCTGCAGGCAGCCCTGCTCATTGAACTGCACACATGGGCATCCGGCACCGGTAGCCTCTCCCAGTTCTGCGAACTGCTCCGTGCCGGGCTCAATCGGCCCTGGCTAGCCATGGCCTCGCTCAGCAGCGGGAACGGGGGCAGCAGCATCCTTGCCTGGGCCAGCAAGCCCCCGGCGCCGGTCCGGGCAAGTCCGGAGTTCATCGCCTTCCTGCAACGCAGGGTCGCCGGGGCCGGGGCATGCGACGGGCTCATGCCCGGTCGTATGGTCTTCAGCTGCGCTCCCGGCGAAGAATTGCCACTGCATGAGTTCGGCCTGCTGGTTCTGGATGCGGATGAGAGCCGCGTCCTGCTGCTCGGCACCCACGGCTGTGCGGCCGACACCGACTGGCTGCTCGCCACCTGCCATGCTATAGCACCGCACGCAGCCCTGGCCCTGGCCCGTCGCCAGGCTGCCGATCAGACCCGGTTGGACGCCCGGCTGCTGGCAGAACTCCTCGACAGCACACCGATGGGTCTCGTCATCATGGATGACGGCGGGAATGTCGTATCACTCAACACGGGCGCGCGGGACATCCTGCAGGCAGCCGATGGGTTGCGACTGGAAGGCAGGCGCATCACCAGCCCGCAACATGCATTTGCCACTGCCCTCCACAAGGCCCTTCGCGACATGCACGAGGTGCCCCGCCACACGCGAGCGCGCACCCATGGGCTGCTCATCCGGCGTCCGTCAGGCAGTGCGCCTTATGTACTCACATTCCAGCCCATCGACCTGACATCTGCCAGTACCCTGTACGGGCCACGCAACCGCCTGCTCCTGCAGATCGCGGACCCCTCTTCCCGCCGGCCACCCTGTCAGAGCTTCCTGATGAACACCTTTGCCCTGACTCGTGCCGAGGCCCGTGTCTGCCAGCAGGCGGCCATCGGCGCGAGCTATGCGGAGGCTGCCGGCGCACTCTGTCTCTCGGTATCCACCGTCAAGACACACATGCGAAAGACCTACGACAAACTTGGCGTCGACTCCAGAGCCGGGCTGCTGGCCATCCTCCATGGCGCCCTGCGCGCGACCGGGCCGGCTGCCAAACCTGTTCCAGCTACCATCTTCAGAAACCGCAGTCAGGCGGCCACCAGCGGGATATGCTCGCGCGTGGCGGCGAACTGCACCTCAGGCCATTTTTCCTGCACCAGACGCAGGTTGATCATCGACGGGGCGAAGTAGACGAGGCTGCCACCGGCATCCAGCGCCAGGTTGCTCATGTAACGGTCGCGAAATTCCCTGAGCTTCTTCGGATCCTCGCAGCTGACCCAGCGTGCGGTCTTCACATCGACACCTTCGAAGACCGCCTCCACGCCGTATTCATCGCGCAGACGGTAAGCCACCACGTCGAACTGGAGTACGCCCACCGCGCCGAGGATCAGGTCATTGCCGATGAGGGGCCGGAAGAACTGCGTAGTGCCCTCCTCCGAAAGCTGGCCAAGGCCCTTCGCCAGCTGCTTCATGCGCAGCGGATCCTTCAGGCGCACCCGGCGGAAGAGCTCCGGGGCAAAGCTCGGGATGCCGGTGAAGGTCAGTGCTTCACCCGCCGAGAAGGTATCCCCCACGGCAATCGTGCCGTGGTTGTGCAGGCCGATGATGTCACCGGCATAAGCTTCCTCGACCAGGCCACGATCGGCCGCCATGAAGGTGAGGGCATCAGCCACCCGCAGCTCCTTGCCGCTGCGCACATGGAAAATCTTCTGGCCGGAACTGAAACGGCCCGAGCACAGCCGCATGAAAGCGATGCGGTCGCGGTGTTTCGGGTCCATATTGGCCTGGATCTTGAAAACGAACCCTGTGAGTGCCGCCTCGTTGGGGTCGACGCCGCGGGTCATCGTGGCGCGCGGCCGTGGCGCCGGTGCATGTTCCACGAAAAAATCGAGCAGCGGCTGCACGCCAAAATTCACCATGGCCGAACCGAAGAAGACCGGCGTCTGGAGTCCGGCCAGGTAATCCGCCTCATCGAAGGGGTGGCAGGCGCCCTGCACCAGCTCAAGCTCACCGCGCAGCTCCGCCAACATGTCCGCACCGATGGCTTCCTCCAGGCCCGGTGCATCGAGCCCCTTGAAGATCGTCGAATCCTGGCGGGTAAAGTTGCGCCCGGGCTCGTAAAGATGCACTTCATCGTCGAGCAGGTGGTAGACACCCTTCAGGCGTCCGCCCATGCCGATCGGCCAGGT
>CAZQGA010000120.1:0-6940 GCA_964592735.1 uncultured Chromatiaceae bacterium
CGCTGGAACTGATGGACGAGCAGGGTATCGGCGTCTTCAGCCTTGACTAGCCGGAGCGAAAACCCGGGGGCAGTTCAACCTGGCGGACGGCCCGCCTGTCTCATCAACGGGACGGGTAACCTCGCCCCCGGCTGCTGAGTCGGCCAGGGGCATGGCGTTCTCGGCACTCGACCACGAACCCCGCCTGTTTTCCGGGCCCTCTCCCGGACTGCGCCTCATCGTCCTGGTGACGCTGTCCATCGTGTTGATGGTCTTCGACCATCGTGACCAGCATCTCGCCCGCGTCCGCGGTTACCTGGCAGCTGCCCTGTATCCGCTCCAGGAAGCCGTGGATGCGCCATTCACCGTGCGGCAGTGGCTCACGGAGAACCTCGCCGCGCGCAACCAGCTGGTGAGCGAGAACACCCGGCTGAAACGCGAACTCCTGCTGGAAAATGCCCGCCTGCAACGCATGGCGGCCCTGGAGGCGGAAAACGCCCGCATGCGGGCGCTGCTCGACTCCACCGCGAAAGTCGGCGACAAGGCCCTCATTGCCGAAATCCTCTTCGTCGACATGGATCGCCTGCGCCATCGCATCGTGCTCAACCGCGGCAGCCGTGACGGCACCTTCGTGGGCCAGGCCCTGGTCGACGCCCAGGGCGTCATCGGCCAGGTCACCCGTGATCGCGGGGCCAGCAGCGAGGCACTGCTCATCACCGACCCTGACCATGCGGTGCCCGTGGAAATCGTCCGCAACGGCCTGCGCACGATTGCGCTCGGCACCGGTGACCTCGAGCGGCTGTCCCTGCCCTTCCTCGCCCGCAACTCCGACATCAAGGCCGGGGACCTGCTGGTCAGCTCCGGTCTCGGTGGCAGCTTTCCCGCCGGCTACCCGGTAGCCACCGTGATCGAGGTGCGCGGGGACAGTGGCGAGCCCTTCCTCACGGTGACGGCAAGCCCGGTTGCCGCACTCGATCGCATCCGTGAGGTACTGCTCGTCCAGCCACCGCCGAGCGAGGTGCCGGCGCCGCCGGCAGACAGCCCGCTGCCGCCACCGCCGTCTGCCGCAGCACGGACCGGCCAGCCGGAGGCCCGGCCGGCTGCCGCACGGGCAGATGTCACAGGGCCCGCAGGCGCTGCGGCCGCCACATCCACCGCGGATGCGCCCGCATCGGCACCGACACGGCCAGCGTCACCACCGCCTGCCGCGGAGCACGGGCAATGAGCCGCAACCGCCCCAGCCCGGTGATGCTCTGGGCAACGCTGCTTGGCGCCGTTGCACTCGCCGTCGTGCCGCTCCCGGCGGCGGCTGAATCCTTCCGGCCGCCATTCGTGGCGATGGTCATCATCTACTGGACCATGATGTGGCCGCGGATCTGCGGCCTGCTGACGGCCTTCATCGCCGGGCTCATACTCGACATCCTGTACGGCAGCCTGCTCGGCCAGCACGCCCTTGCGCTGGTGGTCGTGTCCTTCCTGACGGTGCGCTTTCACCTGCAGATCCGCAATTTCCCGCTCTGGCAACTGACGGTCACCGCAACGCTGCTCATGGCCATCGATATCTTCTTCGTGTTCTGGTCGGACGGCATCGCCGGCTATCCTGTTGGTGGCCTCGCCCGCTGGACGCCGGTGCTGGCCGGCGCCATCACCTGGGCACCGGTCATGGCCCTGCTCGACAGCCTGCGGCTGCGCGCCGAAAACCGCAGCAAGCGCTTCGCCTGAGCCCGGCACGCAGCCATGGCCTACGGCGCACGCATCAAGGACCATGGAGCCGAGCAGCGACTCTTCCTGGCACGGCTGATTTTTGCCCTCATCTTCATCATCGGGCTGGCAGTGGTCGTGGTCATGCGCCTGGTCCAGCTGCAGGTCGCGCAGTACGACTACTACTCCGCGCAGTCACAGGGAAACCGCATCCGCCTGCAGCCAGTTCCACCGACACGCGGCCTGATCTTCGACCGCAACGGGCGCGTCCTGGCAGAGAACCAGGCGAGCTTCGACCTGGTGCTCACGCCCGAGCAGGTACCGGACCTGGCGGAGACACTGCAGCACCTGGTCGCGGCCGGTCTGCTGGCTGCGGACGATCTCGGCGACATCCGCGCGGAAATCGCCCGGCACCGCCGTTACGAAGCGGTCGGCATCCGCGATCACCTGAGCGAACTCGAGGTCGCACGTTTTGCGCTGAACCGGCCCTACCTGGAGGGCGTCGAGATCCGCGGGCGGCTGTCGCGGCTCTATCCTTATGGTGGTGCCCTCGCCCACGCACTCGGCTACGTCAGCGGCCTGAACGAGGCCGACTTCAAGGAGGTTGATCCCATCGCCTACGCAGGCACCACGCAGATCGGCAAGGTTTCCGTGGAGCGTGCGTTCGAGGCAACGCTCCACGGCGCACCGGGCCAGGAGCAGGTGCTGGTCAACGCCCGCGGCCGCAGCCTGCAGACGCTGGAACGCAAGGGCGCACGACCGGGTGCCGACATCGTGCTGGCCCTCGACCTCGACACGCAACTCGCCGCCTATGAAGGCCTCAGCGGTCGCCGTGGTGCAGTCGTGGCAATCGACCCCAAAAACGGCGAGGTCATCGCCTTCGCCAGCACACCGGCATTCGACCCGAACGTGATCAGTGCCGGCCTGTCGCGCAAGGCCTATAACGCCCTGCAGGAAGACATCGACAAACCACTGTTCAACCGCGCCCTGCGCGGCACTTACCCGCCGGGCTCCACGGTGAAACCCATCGTCGCCCTCGCTGCCCTTCACCATGGCACCGTCAAGGCTGACGAACACGTGTATTGCGGCGGCTCCTACTCCCTGCCGGGCAGCAGTCATCGCTACCGTGACTGGAAGCCGGAAGGCCACGGATCGGTGAACCTCCAGGCGGGCATCGAGCAGTCCTGTGACGTGTACTTCTATCAGGTCGCCCGCGAACTCGGTATCGAGCGGCTGAGCACGTTCATGAAGGAATTCGGCCTCGGCGCCAGCACGGGCCTCGACATGCCAGGGGAAAAGCCCGGCCTGGTACCCTCGCCGGCATGGAAACGGACCGCATTCAGGAAACCCGCGCTCCAGGTCTGGTTCCCCGGTGAGACGCTGATCGCCGGCATCGGGCAGGGCTACCTGCTGGTGACCCCCCTGCAGCTGGCCCATGCCACGGCCACCATCGCCGCGCGCGGCCAGCGCTTCCGCCCGACCATGCTGCTGGCGACCCGTGACCCCCTCACGGCTGCTGTACAGCCGGTCATACCCGACGTCCTGCCCGCGGTGGACGACGTCAATCCAGCAGACTGGGACGCCATCATCGCCGGCATGCATGGCGTATTGCAGGGCGCACGGGGCACGGCCCGCGCCGTGGGCATGCGTGCGCCATTCCAGGTGGCCGGCAAGAGCGGCACTGCGCAGGTGTTCACCGTGGCCCAGACACAGAAGTACAAGGACCTGGCGGTTGCCGAACGCATGCGCGACCATGCGCTCTTCGTCGCCTTCGGTCCGCTGGAGGACCCGCAGATCGCCGTTGCCGTCGTCGTGGAAAACGGCGAGAGCGGCAGCAAGATCGCCGCCCCCATCGCACTCAAGGTGATGGAAACCTACCTGCGCCCGGAGCCGCCCGAAGCATGAACAGCCGCCGCGACAACGACGGCGAATCGCACCTCGACATTCTCGGCGGGCTGCTGCGCTGGGCGCACATGGACCCGCCGATGCTCACCGGAATCCTCGCCATCCTGGTGTTCGCCTCGGTGGTGCTCTACAGCGCCTCGGGACAGAGCTGGGGAATGATGCAGGCTCACGCCGGCAAAGTGGCCGTTGCCATGGCTGCCATGCTGGTGGCCGCACGGATGGATCCGGTATGGCTGCGACGTGGCGCGCCCTGGCTGTACCTGGCGGGTCTCGTCCTGCTCGTGCTGGTGCTCGCCACCGGCGACATCGCCAAGGGCGGCCAGCGCTGGATCGATGTGGGCGTGCGATTCCAGCCCTCCGAGGTGATGAAACTCGCCGTTCCCCTGACCCTGGCGCGGCTGCTGCACGACCGGCCGCTGCCGCCCTCGCTGCTGCTCATCATCGCCTGCCTCGCCATCGTGCTGGTGCCCACCCTGCTCATCGCCGTACAGCCGGATCTCGGCACCGCCGTACTGATCGTGCTCACCGGGGGTACGGCCATCTTCCTGGCCGGCATTGGCTGGCGCTACATCATCGGCGCGCTGGCCCTGGTCTTCGCCTCGCTGCCGGCCCTGTGGTTCGTGATGCACGATTACCAGAGGAAGCGCGTACTGACGCTGCTCGATCCGGACAGCGACCCGCTCGGTGCCGGCTATCACATCATCCAGTCGAAGATCGCCATCGGCTCGGGAGGCTTCTTCGGCAAGGGCTGGCTCAACGGCAGCCAGGGCCAGCTCGAATTCCTGCCCGAGCGCTCGACCGATTTCATTTTTGCGGTAATCGGCGAGGAGTGGGGCCTGATGGGTGCGCTGGCACTGTTCGGCCTGTACCTGTTCGTGGTCGGCCGTGGCCTGTTCATCGCCGCCACGGCGCCGGACACCTTCACGCGCATCCTCGCCGGCAGCCTGTCCATCACCTTCTTCTTTTACGTGTTCGTCAACTCCGCCATGGTTACCGGGCTGATTCCGGTGGTCGGCGTACCGCTGCCACTGGTCAGCACGGGAGGCACCTCGATGGTCACGCTGCTCGCCGGATTCGGCATCCTCATGTCG
This sequence comes from uncultured Chromatiaceae bacterium, assembly GCA_964592735.1. Taxonomy (GTDB): domain Bacteria; phylum Pseudomonadota; class Gammaproteobacteria; order Steroidobacterales; genus QUBU01. The sequence goes on from CAZQGA010000120.1 coordinate 4,677, forward strand.
ATCCAGACCCACCGCCGGCTCGGCGATGCGGTGCGTCGCTGATGAGGCACAATACGCACATGTTGCGCCCCACTTTTCTCGTCATGCTCTCCCTGCTGCTCGTCGCTCCGTCCAGCCGCGCCCTCGACACCAGCCGCGATGACGTGCAAACCTACGTCAACGAACTCGTCAGGGAGCAGGGCCTCGACGCCGACTACCTGCTGGTGACGATCGACAGCGCGAAATCCCAGCCGGCCATCCTGGATGCCATGTCGCGCCCGGCCGAACGCACCAGGACCTGGGCCGAGTATCGCGCCATCTTCATGACGCCCGAACGCATCAAGGCCGGCGTGGAGTTCTGGCGGGCACACGAGGCCGAACTGGCCCATGCCGCAGAAAAATCGGGCGTGCCGGCGGAAATGCTGGTCGGCATCCTCGGTGTGGAGACCTACTTCGGCCGCCACACCGGCAAGTTCCGCGTCCTCGACAGCCTGGCAACACTGGCCTTCGACTATCCGCCCCGCAGCCGTTTCTTCCGCAGCGAGCTGACCCAGTTCTTCCTGCTGGCGCGCGACGACGGCATCGACATCGACACCGTGCTCGGCTCCTACGCCGGTGCCATGGGTGCCCCGCAGTTCATGCCGAGCAGCTATCGCAACTTTGCCGTTGACGGCGATGGCGACGGCCGTCGCGACCTCTTCAACAGCTGGCCGGACGTGCTGGCGAGCATCGCCAACTACTTCGTCGCCCACGACTGGACCAGCGGCGAGGCGGTGGTGGCGCGCAGCACGGCCACACGCACGCTGGTCCAGAAGCCGGAGGACAACAAGCTCACGGCGAACAGCACGGTGGCGGGCCTGCGCAAGCTCGGCCTGCGTTTCTCTGCCGGGCCGGGTACGGATGCCCCGGCAGGCCTGCTCGCCTTTGACGGCGACACCGGCCCGGAATACTGGGTGGGCTTCCGCAACTTCTTCGTCATCACCCGCTACAATCGCAGCACCATGTACGGCCTGGCGGCCTACCAGCTTGGCCAGGCCATCGGCGATGGCGTACGCGCGCTGCCCCAGGGGCCATCGCGCCAGCCCGACGCACCTTGATCCGGAAGGGCAGTCACCTGACATCCGCAGACCGCAAATACCTGCCAGCCGCACACCGGGCGCCACGCATGGCCAGCCTGGCCGGCACGGCAGCGCTGCTGCTCGGGCTCGGTGGCTGTGCCGTACTGCCGTTTGAGCACCCGGTTCCAGGCCTGCCCGAACCCGTCCACCAGGGTGCTGAAATTTCACAGGGCAAGCCGCCCGTCCTGCCCGATGGCAGGGCAGCCCTGCCGGGCGGACCCGGCAATCCACCGTTTTATGACGTAATGGGCGAGCGTTATTACGTGCTGCCCGACAACGACGGTTACGTGGAACAGGGCATCGCCTCGTGGTATGGCCGTGAATTCCACGGCCGGCGCACGTCCAACGGCGAGGTCTACGACATGTACGCACTGACCGCCGCCCACAAGACCCTGCCGTTGCCAAGCACTGCGCGTGTCACCAACCTCGACACGGGCAAGAGCATCGTCGTGCGCATCAACGACCGGGGGCCCTTCAAGAAGGGCCGCCTGATCGACCTGTCCTACGGCGCAGCCCGTGAACTCGGCTTTACGACCGCGGGTACCGCGATGGTGGAGGTGCAGGTGCTGACAGAAGAGCGGTCGCTGGCCGCCGCACCCGCTGCAGCGCCCCCGCGCGCACGGACGATGTATGCCCAGGTCGGTGCCTTCAGCCAGCAACACAACGCCGAGGAACTGAAGCGGCAACTGGAGAAGCAGGGTTTCGGCAAGGTCGTCATCCGCTATGATGCCGGCGCAACGTCAACCCTCTACCGGGTGCGCGTCGGCCCGGTAGCCAATGCCGCCGAGTTCGACGTCGTGGCCGCTGCGGTAAACCGCCTGCGCCTCGGCGAGGCGCGGCTCGTCGTGGAAAACACCACCAGCAGCCCTGATGGCTGAGCCGTGGTGCACGGCACCCGACGCACGATCCGATACCAGCCTGGAGCATCAACCATGAGAACGCCTGTGGGAGCCATTGGGCTTCTGGTCCTCACCCTTTTCCCGGCGCTGCTGGCTGCAGCAGCACCTGCGCCACCGCCACCGCCCGCGGTCGCCGGCAAATCCCACGTCCTCATGGACTTCGGTACCGGCAAGGTGCTGGCTGCCCAGAACGAACATCAGCGGGCCGAACCGGCCAGCCTGACCAAGCTGATGACCGCCTACTCGATCTTTCGCGCCCTCAAGGAGG
>CAZQGA010000121.1:0-6830 GCA_964592735.1 uncultured Chromatiaceae bacterium
CTGATCGTGCACTCGAAGCGGGAGGCAGACACGCTGTGGGTCCTTGAGCAGGTGCTGCATTCGCGCAGTTGTGCTGCAGTGGCAGGCTGGGTGGGGGCTGCCGGGGAGATGTTGTTGCGGCGCCTGCAACTGGCGGCGGAGGCCAGCGATGCCTGGGTGCTGTTGTTCCGGGATGCACAGGCACGGCGGGTGCCATCACCGGTGCCGTTGCGTATCCACTTCAGGCGGGAAGATGGTACGGGCCGTGCAAGGCTGCATGTCCTCAAGCGCAGGGGCGGGCCACCGGCCACAGCAGTGGCAGACGTTGGCTGATGCACCATGCCCGGCCATTCGCAGAACCTGTCCTTGCCGTTTGGGGATATGACCCTGCCGCCGGCCGCGACAACCGCAGCCGGTTTGCCGGTACATCACGGTACTCCCCGCCTCTGGCTGTGCCTGCAGTTGCCGCAGTTGCCACTCGAAGTCGTTGCCGTTCCAGGCAATAGGCCCCAGGCGGTTTTGGGTGATGACCGGCGCAGGCCTGTCATCCTGCTGGCCAGCGCAGGCGCCGCAGCCTGTGGCGTGCATCCAGGCATGCAGCCCAATGCGGCGCTGGCGCTGCTGCCTGGCCTCGATATCCGGCAGCGCCGTACCGACCTGGAGCAGGCTGTGTTGATCCGGTTGTCGGCATGGGCGGCCCGTTTCACACCGCTGGTCAATCTGGATCCGGGGGGTGATGCCCTGCTGCTGGAGGTGGCGGCAAGCCTCACCCTGTTCGGTGGATCCGGGGCTTTGCTGGATGCGGCTGTTGCCGGGGTCGCCGGGCAGGGCCACGACGTCAGGGCGGCCCTCGCACCCACCGCGCGCGCAGCGCTCTGGCTGGCGCGTGCGGGAGGCCGGCGGATGGTCATGGATGGCACGCAGTTGCCGGCCATGCTGGCCGGCCTTCCAGTCAATGTGCCGGGCTGGCCCGCAGCAGTGGTGAGTGGCCTGCTGCAAATGGGCATCAGCTGCCTGGGCGACTGCCTGCGCTTGCCACGTGGCGGGCTTGCACGCCGGTTCGGATGGGAATGCCTGCGAGAGCTCGACGAAGCCCTGGGGCGGTGTCCGGAGCTACGCCCGGCTTGTCGCCAGGATGAGCGGTTCCACGCGGTACTGGATCTGCCGGTGGAGACCAGCGACAGCGCGCTGCTCCTCGATGCCTTGCAACTTCTATTGTCCAGGCTGCGGGCGCAGCTGCAGCTGCGCCAGGCAGGCGTGCAGGTCCTGTGGCTGCGCATGCGTCATCGTGCCGCCGGTGACAGCCTGCTGCGTATCGGCCTGCCCAGGCCCAGCAGTGATATCGCGCAATTGCGGGAACTGGCAGCCATCCATGTCTCTGCCGTGCGCCTGGCTGCTCCCGTGGCCGCCCTGATGCTGGAAGCGGATATCACCGGGCTGGTACCCGTGCGCGGAGCGGACCTGCTGGGCCTTGAACTGGACCAGGGTGAGCGGCTGGCCGGGCTGGTGGAGCGGCTGCGGCTGCGGCTGGGCATGGGTGCCGTGCATGGGGTGCGGGTCTGCGCGGAGCATCGTCCGGAGCGGGCCTGGCAGCCGGTGATCGATACCGTGGAACCGGAGCTGGCCGAGGCAGGCATTGCAGTCCGCAGCCAGCGGCCCCTGTGGATCCTTGGCGAGCCCAGGGTGCTGGCCCGGCGCGACGATGCACCCCTGTTTCGCGGGCCGTTGGCCTTTGAAGCCGGACCAGAGCGTATCGAGGCAGGCTGGTGGGACGGCGATGACGTGCGCCGCGACTACTACGTTGCCCGCAGCCGGCAGGGCATGCGGCTGTGGGTGTTTCGTGATTGCCGTAGCGGGCGCTGGTACCTGCATGGCCTGTTCGGCTGACCTGGTGACGCTTGGTGGGCCAGCCAATGCCAGCAGCGGAACGGAACGGCAGGCAGGTGCCATCCGGTTATGCGGAGCTCCACTGTGTCAGTAACTTCACCTTCCTGCGGGGAGCATCCCATCCTGCTGAACTGGTGACGCGTGCGGCCGCACTGGGCTACACAGCCCTTGCCATCACCGATGAGTGTTCCGTCTCTGGTGTGGTGCGCGCCCATGTCGCCGCACGTCAGGCGGGACTGAAACTTATCGTGGGTACCGAGCTGTGCCTGGATGACGGTTTGCGTCTGGTGCTGCTGGCAGAAAACCGTGAGGGTTACGGCCAGCTCTGCCAGCTCATCACCCGCGGGCGGCGTGCTGCACCCAAGGGCAGCTATCGCCTGGACCGGGACGATCTTGCTGCACGACTCGGGGGTTGTCTTGCCATCTGGGTCGCTGGCGACCCGGCCCCACCGGCAGATGCAGCCTGGCTGAGTCGCTGCTTTCCGGGCCGTGCCTGGCTTGGCATCGGACTGTTCGCCGGCAGCAATGACCAGGCGCGGCTCGGCCACCTCATGGACCTGGCGGCAGCCAGCAGCCTGCCTGCCGTCGCCATCGGTGATGTGCACATGCATGCTGCCAGCCGACGGGCATTGCAGGATACGCTCACGGCAATTCGCTGTGGCGCCACGCTGGCTGCCGCCGCAGGCCGCCTGCATCCGAATGCCGAGCGCAGGCTGCGACCGCTGGCGCGGCTGCACGAGCTGTATCCGCCTGGGTTGCTGCATGCCACCCTGGAGATCGCCGCACGCATCGACTTCAGCCTCGACGAGCTGCGCTACGAGTATCCGGACGAGCTGGTGCCGGCGGGGGAGACACCCGCCAGCCATCTGCGCCGGCTGGTTGAGGAGGGCATCTGCCAGCGCTGGCCTGGCGGCATCAACGATGCCCTGCGCCGCCAGATTGACCATGAGCTCACGCTCATCGCCGAGCTCGGCTATGAACCTTATTTCCTCACGGTGCACGACATCGTCAGCCATGCACGCCGCCTCGGCATCCTCTGCCAGGGCAGGGGCTCAGCCGCCAATTCGGCGGTGTGCTACTGCATCGGCATCACCGAGGTCGATCCCGCGCGCATGTCCCTGCTGATGGAGCGGTTCATTTCCCGCGAACGCAACGAGCCGCCCGATATCGACGTGGACTTCGAGCATGAGCGCCGCGAGGAGGTCATCCAGTACATCTATGCAAAGTATGGCCGGGACCGTGCGGCGCTTGCTGCTGCGGTAATCAGTTACCGTCCGCGCAGCGCCGTGCGTGATATCGGCAAGGTACTGGGGCTCGCGGGCATGCAACTGGAACGCCTGGCGCAGGCCCTGCAATGGTGGGATGGCAGCCGGATCACGGACGAACGCATCGTCGAGGCCGGGTTCGATCCGGCAAGTCCCGTGGTGCGTCGCCTCGTGGGCCTCACGCGGGATCTCGTCGGTTTTCCGCGCCATCTATCACAGCACGTTGGTGGCTTCGTGATTTCCCGCGGTCCGCTTGCCGAGCTTGTCCCGATCGAGAACGCAGCGATGGAGGGGCGCACCGTCATCCAGTGGGACAGGGATGATCTCGACGACCTCGGCCTGCTCAAGGTCGATGTGCTGGGGCTGGGCATGCTCTCGGCCATCCGCCGCGCCATCGCCCTGGTGAACGGCTATCGTGGCAGCCGCCTCACGCTGGCCGATGTGCCAGCCGAGGATCCCGCGGTCTATGCCATGGTGAGCCGTGCGGACACCGTCGGCGTGTTCCAGATCGAGTCCCGGGCGCAGATGGCCATGCTGCCCCGTCTGCGGCCACGCTGCTATTACGATCTGGTCATCGAGGTGGCGATCATCCGTCCCGGTCCCATCCAGGGTGACATGGTTCATCCCTACCTGCGCCGGCGCAATGGTGAGGAGGCGGTGAGCTATCCAAGCACCGGGGTGAAGCGGGTACTGGAGCGCACCCTGGGCGTACCCATCTTCCAGGAGCAGGTGATGCAGCTCGCCGTCGTTGCCGCGGGCTTCACGCCTGGTGAGGCCGATGGGCTGCGCCGGGCCATGGCGGCATGGCAGCGCCGTGGCGGACTCGAGCCTTTCGAGCGTCGTCTTCTGGAAGGCATGCACCAGCGCGGCTACGCCCCGGGGTTCGCCCGGCAGATCTTCCGGCAGATCCTCGGCTTCGGCGAGTACGGTTTCCCGGAGTCGCATGCGGCGAGCTTTGCACTGCTGGTGTACGTCTCCGCCTGGTTGAAGTGTCATGAGCCTGCGGCTTTTACCTGTGCCCTGCTGAACAGCCAGCCGATGGGCTTCTATGCCCCGGCACAACTGGTGCAGGATGCACGCCGCCATGGCGTGGAGATCCGGCCCATCGACATCAATGCCAGCAACTGGGATTGCACGCTGGAGCCGGGGAAGGCAGGACCCGCCCTGCGTCTTGGCCTGCGACTTGCCCGCGGCCTGTCTCCGCGGTCAGGCGCAGGCATCGAGGCCGCACGTGTTGCTGCCTTTACCAGCGTACAGGATCTCGCCGGGCGCACCGGCCTTGGCAGGCGTGAACTGGCTGCGCTTGCCGCCTGCGGTGCGCTGGCGCCGGTTGCTGGCAACCGGCACCGTGCAGCCTGGGCCGTGGCAGGCATGGAAGCGCCATCGCCATTGTGGCCGCAACTGCGCATCGCCGAGGGAATTCCCTTGCTGCGCCGTCCGGCCGAGGCTGAGGACATTGCTGCCGACTATGCCAGTACGGGCCTGACCCTGGGGCGCCACCCGCTGGCCTTGCTGCGCGTGAGCCTGGCTCGTGAGGGTGTGATGACGGCGGCTGACCTCTGGCGATTGGGCGGTGGCAGCCTGGTGCATGTGGCAGGACTGGCCATCACGCGACAGCGTCCCGGCAGCGCCGGAGGGGTCGTATTCGTGACGCTGGAGGACGAGACTGGCCAGGTCAATCTGATCGTCCGGGAGCAGGTGGTGCGGCGCCAGCGGCGTATCCTGCTGCGGGCCGCTCTCATGGGAGTCTGGGGCAAACTGCAGCGGGAGGGCGATGTGCTGCATGTAATCGCAGGACGGCTCGAGGATCTCAGCACACGCCTTGGTGGACTGGCGGTGCAGAGTCGCGATTTTCACTGAACTGGCGGTACCACCCCGGTGTGCAGTGCCGCTTCAGTCACTGATGTCGAAGTCGTCGAAATCCATGATTTCCCTGGCGACGCGTTTGTTTTCGAGGATGTCCTCGATCTTGCGGCGTGCAGACCCATCCGGTGCCGGTCCGCTCTTGCTCTCCGATTCGATCTGCGCGATGAGATCCTCGACGTTCACCTCGATGGAGATGTCACCGACATTGTCCGTGGCTGAATTGGTTCTGCCACTACTGGCCTCCGTTTCGCCCTCATCGAGATCCCGGTCGGCTTCCGCCTCGGCATCGGGATCTGCCTCCGGCCGTTTGGCCGCAGGGTTCTTGGCTGCTTTTTCCTTCCTCACTTGACGCCCCAGGCTGTGCTGATTGGCGGCTATATAATCGGATTCCGAATACTTGGCAATAGTCCTGCATCAAGCCCGTGACCTGACCTGCCTGGACCGGCAGCTTCCCGCTACGATGGCCAGTATGCGGCGTGGCGGGCAGTTCGCCGGGTCTCAGGTGATGAGCTGGTTGATCTGGAAAATGGGCAGCAGGATTGCCAGGACGATCATCAGCACGATGGCGCCCATGGTCACGATGAGCGCAGGCTCCATCAGGCCCATCATGGCAGCAATCAGGCCGTCGACTTCCTTTTCCTGGTTGGCTGCCGCCCGGGTCAGCATGGCTTCGAGTTCGCCGCTGGCTTCACCGCTGGCAATGAGGTGAATGCAGATCGGCGGAAAGTAGCCGCCTGCCGCGAGTGATTTGCCAATGGGGGCCCCTTCGCGGATGCGCGCGGCGGCGTCCTGCACCGCGGTCTGCATCGGCAGGTTGGTGACGACCTCGGCAGCGATGCGCAATCCTTCGAGGACCGGCACGCCGCTGCCGGTGAGGATGCTGAGCGTGCGGGTAAAGCGTGCCGTGTTGAAGCCGCGCGTCAGCCGGCCCAGCACCGGCAGGCGCAGCAGCGTGGCATGCCAGCGCCGGCGTGGGCCCGGCTGTTTCAGCAGCCGGGCGATGCCCCAGCCGAGCAGGGCGATGCCGATGGCAAGGAAGATGCCGTAGCCGCGCAGGAAATCGCTGGCGGCAATCAGTGCGCGGGTCAGCAGCGGCAGTTCACGACCGGTGCTGGCGAATACGGACACGACTTTGGGCACCACGTAGACCAGCATGCCGCCGACGATCATCAACGCGAGGGTGGTGAGTACCACCGGATAGATCATGGCGTTCTGCAGTTTCTGGCGCAGTTCCTGCCGGCTTTCGGTGTAATCGGCGAGGCGTTCGAGCACGGCATCGAGGTGGCCGGACTGCTCGCCTGCGGCGACCGTGGCGCGGTAGATCTCGGGAAAGGCTTTCGGGAAGTCGCCGAGTCCTGCAGCAAGCGTGTGGCCCTCCATCACCTTGGAACGCACTCCGAGCAGGATGCTCTTGACCCGTGGGGATTCGGTCTGCTCGGCGACGGCAAGCAAGGCCTCTTCCAGCGGCAGGGCCGATTGCACCAGGGTGGCCAGCTGGCGGGTCACCAGCGCGAGGTCTGCTGCCGTCATCGAGGGGCGCAGCGTAAATGAGCGCTGTCGGTTGGCTTCCCGCTGTGCAACCTCGGTGACCGTCAGGGGCAGCAGCTTGCGGTCACGCAGGAGCTGGCGGACCTGCCGTGGAGTATCGCCCTCGATCACGCCGCGGGTTTCGCGTCCGCCGGGATCCACAGCCGTGTATTCGAAGGCTCCCATGGGCCGTCCGGGTCCCGCCTCAGTTGGCGCGCGTGACCCGCAACACTTCCTCCAGCGTGGTTACGCCGGCGAGGACCTTCTTCAGGCCGTCGTCGCGGATGCCGGGGCTGCGGGTGCGGG
>CAZQGA010000122.1:0-6819 GCA_964592735.1 uncultured Chromatiaceae bacterium
GCAGGATCGAGTTGCGTACGATGATGCCGGCGAGCGCGATCATGCCGATCATCGAGGTGGCGGTGAACTGCGCCCCGAGCAGCGCATGGCCGGGCATCACGCCGATGATGGTGAGCGGGATGGGCGCCATGATGATGAGCGGCATGAAATAGGACCGGAACTCGGCGACGACCAGGAGGTAGATCAGCACCAGGCCCACCGAGTAGGCGAGGCCCATGTCGCGGAAGGTCTCGTAGGTGATCTGCCACTCGCCGTCCCACTTGATCGCCAGGCGGTTGGGGTTCTCCGGCGCGCGGATGAACAGCTGCTCGGGCCTCACGCCCGAGGGCAGCCCGCGGCCGACGTCGCCGACGAGATCGAACATGCCGTAGAGCGGGCTGTCGAGGGGACCGGCCATGTCACCCGTGACGAAGACCACGGGGAGCAGATCCTTGTGGTAGATCGCGCTGTCCCAGGGCAGCCGCTCGACGCGCGTCACCTCGGCAAGCGGCACGAGTGCGCCACCCGCTGCGCGGACCCTGAGGGCAAGCACCGGCCCGAGGTCGGCCTTCCCGGCGACGGGCAGCCCGATGCGGATCGGGATCGGCTGGCGCTCCTCGCCTTCGTGCAGGTAGGCGGCATCGCGGTCGCCAAGGCCGGCGGCGAGGGCGCTGACGACGGCCGCCTGCGAGACGCCGAGCAGGGCGGCTTTCTGCCGGTCCACCGCGACCACGAGGCGTTCGGCCGGTGTTTCGAGGGAGTCGTCGATATCGACGATGTCCGGCGTCTGTTCGAAGAGGCTGCGCAGCTCCTGCGCGATGGCGCGTTGCGCGGCATAGAACGGCCCGTACACCTCGGCGACGATCGGTGCCTGCACGGGCGGGCCGGGCGGCACTTCGACCACCTGGACTGTGGCGCCGTGGCGCTTGCCGATCTCGGCCAGCGCCGGGCGCACGGCGAGTGCGATCTCGTGGCTCGCGCGGCTGCGCTCGTGCTTGTCGACGAGGTTCACCTGCAGATCGCCCAGTTCGGGGCTGCGGCGCAGGTAGTACTGGCGCACCAGGCCGTTGAAGTTGATGGGCGAGGCGGTGCCGGCGTAGGCCTGGTAGTCGCGCACTTCGGGCACCGTCTCGATGACGCGCGCGAGTTCGTCGAGCAACCGCGCCGTGCCTTCCACGGGCGTGCCCTCGGGCATGCCGACGACGACCTGGAACTCCGACTTATTGTCGAAGGGCAGCATTTTGAGGACGACGAGCTTCACCACCGCCAGGCCAACGGCCAGGGCGATCGCGGCGACCAGTCCGGCGTAGAGCCGATGACGCCGGCTGCGGGCGGCGTCACCATGGAGAAACGGCAACATGGTGCGCTCGAACACGCGATGCAGCGCCGGGCTCGTGCCGCCGGAGGCGCTGTCCGGGCGCGAAGCTGCCAGCAGGTGCCCGGACAGCCAGGGCGTGAACACCAGCGCGACGGCGAGCGAGATCACCATGCCCATGCTCGCGTTGATCGGGATGGGGCTCATGTAGGGACCCATCAGCCCGCTGACGAAAGCCATCGGCAGCAGTGCGGCGATGACGGTGAAGGTGGCGAGGATGGTCGGCTGGCCGACCTCATCCACGGCGATGGGGATCATCTCGAGGAAACTGCGGCCCCCGAGCTGCTGGTGGCGGTGGATGTTTTCGACAATGACGATGGCGTCGTCCACCAGGATGCCGATGGCGAAGATCAGCGCGAACAGCGACACGCGGTTGATGGTGAAACCCCAGGCCCAGGAGGCGAAGAGCGTCGCCGCGAGCGTGACGATCACGGCTGCGCCGACCACCAGCGCTTCGCGCCGCCCCATCGTGACCAGCACGAGGATGACCACCGAGAGGGTGGCGAAGAGCAGCTTCTGGATGAGCTTCTGTGCCTTGTCGTTGGCCGTGACGCCATAGTCGCGTGTTTCGGTGATCTCGATGCCCTCGGGGATGTAGGTACCGCGGAGCATTTCCACATGTGCGAGTACCGCCCGCGTGACGTCGATGGCGTTTTCGCCGGGTTTCTTGGCCACCGCGATGGTGACGGCCGGGGCGTGGCTCACGCGGGCTGCAGCGGGTGCGGCGGGCCCGGTGCCGTGCCAGGCGAAGCTCTGTGGCGGATCGGCACCGCGGCTTACCGTAGCGACATCCTGCAGGTACACGGGCCGGCCATCGCGCAGCGCGACGACCAGGTTGCCGACTTCACCGCTGCTCGCCAGGAAGCTGCCGGCCTGCACCGGGGTCAGGCGGCCACCGCCGACCAGGATGCCGGCCTGCTCCGCCTGTCCGGCGGCGGCGAGCGCACCGGCCAATTCGTCGACGGAGAGCCCGACCTTCGTGAGCTTCAGCGGATCGAGGTCCACACGCACGACGCTGTCCGGGCTGCCAATGGTGTAGACGTCGCGCGTGCCCGGCACGCGCTTGATTTCGGTTTCGATCGCACGCGCCACCTGGCCGAGCTCGAAGCCGCCGCGTGCGGGGTCGCGCGTCCACAGCGTGAGCGTCAGCACCGGCACGTCGTCGATGCCCTTGGGCTTGATGAGCGGCGGCAGCACGCCGGCGCCCGGCGGCTGCCAGTCCTGGTTGGAGTAGACGGCGTTGTACAGCCGCACGATGGCTGCGGTGCGTTCTTCGCCGACCTCGAACTGGATCGAGAGCACCGCCACGCCGGGCCGCGATACCGAGGAAATATGCTTCACCCCGGCGATCTCGCCCAGCAGCTTTTCCATCGGCGAGGCGACGAGATTCTCGACCTGGGCCGCACTGGCGCCGGGAAAACCGATGATGATGTTGGCAAAGGTGACGTTGATCTGCGGCTCTTCCTCGCGCGGCGTCACGAGCACGGCGAACACGCCGAGCAATAGCGCGATCAACGCCAGGAGCGGCGTGATCTCCGAGCGCAGGAAGAACCGTGCGATGCGGCCGCTGAAGCCGTTGCCGTCAGCCATTGCCGCCAGGACTGGCCGTGGCAGCCGCAGGGGCGAGGGACTGGATCGCGGCGAGCGGGTCGAGCGCCACGTGCTCGCCCGCCGCCAGCCCGGCGAGGATTTCCACACGGTCACCGAAGCGGGTGCCGGTGCGTACCTGGCGCAGCGCGGGGCGCCCGTCCTTGTCGACGACGTACACGGCCGTGACTTCGCTGCGCCTGACGATTGCCGTGCCTGGCACCAGGAGCCGCAGCTCCTCACCCGTCACGAAGCCGGCCTTGACGAACATGCCGGGGTAGATCCCCGTCGTCTCCGCCGGCAGCTCCAGGCGCGCACGCACGGTGCTGGTCGCGGCGTCGGTCTCGGCGAATACCGTCACCGCGGTGGCTTCGATGCGCCGGCCGTCCACGTAGATGGCAGCCTTCGGTACCTCGCGCATGCGGGCGGCGAGGTCCTGCGGCAGGTCGCAGACGACACGCAGGCGATCGAGGGAATAGCCGCGCACCAGCGGCGTGCCGGGCCCGACGGCCTCGCCGACGCGCACGAGCCGCGCCGTGAGGATGCCTGCATAAGGCGCACGGACTTCCGTGTAGGCGAAACCTTCGCGTGCAGTCGCAACAGCGGCGTTGGCCGCGGCGACGCGGGCGACGGCCGCATCGCGCTCGGCGAGCGCCTGCTCGTACTGCGCCTTCGCCACCACCTTGCGCTCGTACATGTCGCTGATGCGGGCAAAACGGGCCAGTGCTTCGCTTTCCCGCGCGGTGGCCTCCTGGCGCGCAGCCTGTGCCTGCTCGAGTCCGGCGCGCTGCTCGGTACCGCGCAGGCGCACGATGACGGCACCCGCCGGCACGCGGTCGTTGACGTCGTACAGGAGCTCAGCCACCCGCCCGGCGGTCTGCGCCGAGATCGTCGCCTGCTCCACGGCCTCTACCGTGCCATCGAGCCCGCGCTCAGCGGGCACCGCGACGGGCTTTACCACCTCGGTGGCAAGCGGGGTGGCGGCAGTGCCGGCACCGGCTGGAGCGCCCTTGCCGCCACAGCCGGCGAGCAGCAGGGCGGTCGCCAGCGCTGCGCCGGAGGCGAGCGCCAGCGACCGCAGTGGCCGGCGGGCCTGCACGTCAGAATGCCGACCCGGGCTTCAGCCCGAGCTTGCGCAGGATTTTTGCGAGCGGGCAAAAGCCGGTGAAGGCCGATTGCAGCAGGTTTGCGCCGACGAAGGCGGTGAGCCAGAACCAGTTCGGGCTCACGGTCACGCCGAGCGCCAGACTGATGAGGATCACCGTTCCGGCAAAAGCCAATACAGCACGTTCAATGGACATGGTTGCTTGCCTCCTGGCTCGTGGTGAGCCACTTTTCAGGTGCCCGCTGCCGGGCGCCTCAAAAAAACACTGGTTTCATGGATCGACGTCATCACGCTGCTGCGGGGGATCACGGCCGTGGTCATATCGGCGTCTTCGCCCCCGCTTCAACCCGCGTCCGCCGCCGGGTTTGCGGAGACGGTCGGGTTTTTCCTGCCTTGCGGCCGCCGCAGTAGTGCTCGTAGAGCAGCCGCACCACGTCGAGCGCGATTCCCGGCGTCACGCGGTAGTAGATCGTCTGCGCATGGCGCCGCGTGCTGACCAGCCCTTCGCGGCGCAACACGGCCAGGTGCTGCGAGAGCGCGGAGGGCGACAGCTGGACCAGTTCGTTCAGCTGGCCCACGGACAGCTCCGCGGCGGACAGCGCGCAGACCACCATCAGCCGGTGCTCGTTCGACAGGGCGCGCACGAGTTTCGCGGCACTGCCGGCGTGGCGGTGCATCGCCTCCTGGTCGAGATTTGGCGTGCTTTGCTTTCTGGGCATGGCTGGCTGCTTGTAATTTAGAATAATCTAATTAAGATAAGTGCAAAATACACTCGCCTCCCGGAGGATGCAAGCCCATGAAGCCCTACCCCCACCTCTACAGCGTTGCCGCCCGCGGCTCCAGCCAGGGCACGGTCGCCATCACGTCCGCCGGGCTGCCGAGCCTGGAAACCACGCCGCCGCCGGATTTCGACGGTCCGCCGGGCTACTGGTCGCCGGAGACCCTGCTGGTGGCCGCCGTCGCCAACTGCTTCCTGTTGACCTTCCGGGCAGTGGCGCGGGCCGCCTCCTTCGAATGGACCGAGCTCAGCTGTGAGGTCGAGGGCACCCTGGAAAAGGTTGACCGGGTCACACGCTTCTCGCGCTTCGATACTCGCGCGACCCTGACCGTGCCAGCGGGGGCTGATGAGGCCAGGGCGCGGGCGCTGCTCGAGCGCGCCGAGGCCGCCTGCCTCATTTCCAATTCGTTACTCGGTGAGCGTGCGCTGGAGGCGCGGGTGGTTATCGCATCCGGGTAGGCGGCGGTGCACGGTTGTTCGGCATGGCGGCCTCCAGGATCAAACTTGGTTTCCAGTGCCGCAAATGCCGGGTAATCGCGATGCCGATACTTCGCTTGAATAAACACTGGCAATATAACAACCCGTTGTTTATCCACGTAATTCGTAGGACTGTCTATTTCTGCCCATACCTTTCGCGATTCGGGCGATTCGGGTGCCGGTGTTACGGTTATTCGGTTATTGGGCGGAATACCTGCTGCGGCAGTCCGATCCCTGCTCGATACCAATAACCGAATAACCGTAACACCGGCACCCACAGCTGCTAATTGTTATATCAACATGACATTTGTATGATCCGGCCCATGCCGCTCCTGTTGAGGCGCTGAGGTCGACGGCCCATGACTGATACCACCCGCCCTGCGCGCCTCGGGCCGATCGAGCTTGCTCCCGGCATTACGCGGCGCAACGTTCTCGTCAAGCTCTGGGCCGCCTTCGTCGGCATCTCCGCGCTCTCGGGCATCTCCATCCTGCAGAGCTACATCCTCAACGTGCACATGCACGTGCCGCGTGCCGAGCAGGGGACGATCTCCGGCGACCTGACGTTCTGGTCCGAGGTCGTCGGGCTCGTGCTGTTCATTCCCTTCGGCATCGCCGCCGACCGCTTCGGCCGCCGCGCCGTGTTGACCTTCGGGTTCGTGATGGTTGGCCTCGGCTGGGGCCTGTATCCCTTCGCTGACAACCCATCCGAGTTGCTCGCTTTTCGCCTGGTGTATGCGCTCGGTGCACCGGCGGTGGCGAGCACCCTGGCAACCCTCGTCAATGACTACCCGATCGACAGTTCGCGGGGCAAGCTCATCGGCATCACCAGCATCTGCAATACGCTGGGCACCATGTTCATCACCGGCTTCGTCGGCCGCATCCCGCATATCCTCGGGGAGCGAGGCATCGATGCCGACATGGGCGGGAGGGTGATGTTCCTGTTTGGGGCGGTCATGTGCCTGCTGACCGCGATCCTGACTGCCCGCGGCCTGGCGCCCGGCCTGCCCGTCGGCCGCCAGCGGCGGCCACCTGCCGGCAAGCTCGCGACCTCGGTCTTCCGCGCCATGCGCAATCCGCGCATCGCGCTGGCCTATGCCGGCGCCCTGGTCGCGCGCTCCGATGTGGTCATCAAGGGGCTGTTCCTCGGTCTCTGGGCGTTGCAGGCTGGCCGGCATGAGGGACTGAGCCCGGCCCGTGCCATGGCCGAGTTCGGCGTGATGATCATCATCATGTACGGCGTCTCACTGGTGTCAGCACCGATCTTCGGCTGGGTCATCGACCGGGTGAACCGCGTTACGGCACTCATCATCGCGCTTGCCACGGCGTCGGTCGGCTATCTCTCGATGCCGCTGCTGACCTCGCCTCTCCATATGGAAACAGCGCCCCTGCTGATCCTGCTGACGCTCGGCACCGGCTTCATGGTGAAGGCCTCACTGTCCCTGCTCGGCCAGGAGGCGCCGGCGGCCGAGCGCGCCAGCGTCATCGCCGGCAGCAGTTTCTTTGGTGCCCTCGGCATCC
>CAZQGA010000123.1:0-6803 GCA_964592735.1 uncultured Chromatiaceae bacterium
ATGAACATCATCCCGGGCGGCCCGGCAGCGATCGACGGCCGTCTCAAGGCACGTGACCGGATCACCGGCGTCGGCCAGGGAACCAGCGGCGAAATCGTCGACGTCGTCGGCTGGCAGCTCGACGACGTCGTGCAGCTGATCCGCGGGCCCCAGGGAACGACGGTTCGCCTGCAGATCCTGCCGGCGGATTCGCCCCAGGGCGCCCAACAGCAGGTATTGAGCCTGGTACGTGACAAGGTCAAACTGGAAGAGCAGGCTGCCAGGAGCGAAATCCGCGAGATCAGCCACGACGGCCGCAAGATCAAGATCGGCATCATCACGGTGCCCAGCTTCTACCAGGACTTCGATGCCCGCAGCCACGGGGATGATGACTACGTCAGCACCACCCGGGACGTGCGCCGTCTGCTGGAAGCCCTGAACAAGCAGGGCATCGAAGGGCTGGTGATGGACCTGCGTGGCAACGGCGGCGGGCACCTGACCGAAGCGACAGGCCTGACCGGCCTCTTCATCGATACCGGTCCGGTAGTCCAGCTGCGGGAAACCAACGGCAGGGTTCAGGTGTTGCCTGACCCGATACCCTCCGTAGCCTACAGCGGGCCACTCGTCGTGCTCGTGGATCGCTTCAGTGCCTCTGCTTCCGAGATTTTCACGGCAGCCATCCAGGACTACCACCGCGGCATCGTCATCGGGCAGCAGACGTTCGGCAAAGGCACGGTGCAGAACCTCTACCCGCTCGACCAGTACGCGCGACGCCAGGCCGAGGCAAGCCTTGGCCAGCTGACCCTGACGATTGGCAAGTTTTACCGGATCACCGGTGGCAGCACGCAGAACAGGGGCGTTGTGCCCGACATCGCGCTGCCTTCCGGCGTGGATCCGGACGAGATCGGCGAAAACAGCCGCGAAGGCGCCCTGTCCTGGGACCAGATCGACGCGACCCGCTACCGGGCGGGCGCCGCCCTGGATGCCGCTGTCGCCTACCTGACCCAACACGAAGTCGAGCGTATGCAATCCGACCCCGACGTACGCTACCTCCAGGGCGCCATCGAGGCGGCGGCGGAGGTGCGCGCGCAGAAATCCGTATCACTCAACCTGCAGGAGCGCCTGGCAGATCGTGACCGCCACGGCAAGGAGCAACTCGCGCGGGAAAACGCGAGGCGCAAGGCGGAAGGACAGCCGCCCGTGGATTCCCTCGACAAAATCAAGCCCGAAGAACTGCCCGACGTCCTGCTCAAGCAGGCCACACAGATCCTCAGCGACTACGTGGCCCTCGAGCAGAACGACAAGGCCCTGGTGAAAAACGGCGAAGCTCGCTGAACAGAGGGAGGCACCCTGCGGCGGACGCGCTGGTCACCCCTGACCATCCCCGAGATGCTCAGTTGAGCAGAATGCTGTAGATATCCCAGTACTCGGCAGCAAGGACATTGACCGGGATGGCACCGGCATCTGCAGCCCCCGGGGGACTGGACTTGTCCTCCACGCACAGGGGTATCGCGGCCAGTGAAGCGGCCACGGGAATGGTATCTGTGTCACGCCTGAACTCGGCATCCCGTCTCAGCAGCGCAGCCCGGCGCCGAACCAGCGCAGTCATACGCTCGAGGGGTTCTGCGCGACCGGCCACCGCCTCGATATTCCGGCCCAGCTGCTGGCATTGGGCGATGTTTCCATAGCTGACATCAGCGAGGCCACGGCTTGCGGCCTCACGCGCCAGCATCGCGACGTCATGCTCGCTGAAGTGCACCAGCAACTGCTGCGCCATCGCGATCACGGCGAGGTTGATGTTGCGCCTGCCCTCGATGCTCAACCCGGCAAATGGCGGACAGGATTCGGTTTCCTTCAGCCGGCGCTCTTCACGGATATGTGCGGCCTGCTGCTGCAGCCCTTCCAGGACCGCCTGCACCGCCGCCCTCTGGTCATCCAGCACACGCCGCCTGAAGTAATGCCAGAAGCCACGAAGCCGGCCCAGGCTGGCCTCGGCCGCAGCCAGATCGGACTGGGCCATGCGAACCCGCTGCTCGGCGTCCGCAATCCGGCCGTCGATCATCGCCAGCTCTGCATCGCGCTCCTGCGCGAACTGCTGCTGCACGAGGCGCTCTTCACGATCCTGTTGCCGCTCCGCCAGTTCCCGGGCAAAGCGGCCCAGCCGCTTGCGCGACTGCTGCCACACTCCCTTCAACTGGTAATAGACGACAGCGTTGACCGCCTGGAGCGGATCAGCCAGCAGATTCTCCAGCTGCTCGAGACGCTGCTGGGCACGCAGCCCGATCGCTTCCTGCTGGCGTATCTGGTCGAGGAGCTTGTCCTTCTCCCGGCGCAGCTTCGCCAGTTCTTTCTTGATCCCGGCACGGTTCCAGAACAGCTTGAGCAGCTGCTCGTCGTCAGGCTCCTGCCTGCGCTGCGACAACGGTGAGGCGAGTGTAGCCATGGAGGTGCCGGCCCAGTGTATTGGCTGGCCGCCAATCCGGCGTTGAAGCAGTCGACACTTCCCGCGGCTTGCCGGACCTACTTCATGGCGCAGGAGTGGCCATTGTCCAGCAGGAAATCCAGCCATTTCCCGAGCGCCATATTGGCTTCCCAGCGCCGGTCAAGCTCGCCGGAATTGCCCCATTTCAGCGCCAGGAGGCGCGGATGGCGCTGGAACCCGGCCCACGCGGCAAGCTCGGCCACCCGGGCGTCGAGATAGAGACGGACCGCCACGTCAGGCTCGGCCACGACTCCCGCAGGATCCTCGAAAAAATAAGTCAGGCGCAGCAGCCTGGTGTAGCGTGAACCATCTGCAACGGTCAGGTGCAGGTCGCTGTCATGCTTCGCCCGTGAAACAGCTGACCCGCGCAGCCTGTGCGGATCACCCAGCAAGGTGACGAGCTTGAGATAATTGCCCTCGTACAACGAGACCAGGCCACCCAGGGATCCCGGGCGGACCACACACTCAGGTACGATGTAGCTGTCCGCAAGCATGATTCGAATATAGCACAGCCTTTTTCGGGCCCTGACCGGAAGGAAGGCCGTCACACCCGGAGCCATCGGCATCAGCCATGCGTAATGACATGAATGAATTGACCGTACGCGGCATCAACTGCGCGCCTTTCAAGGACCAGCGCATGGGCACGGCCGGCCTGCGCAAGAAAGTCCGGGTGTTCCAGCAGCCGCATTACCTGGAAACCTTCATGCAGGCAGTCCTTGACACCCTGCAACTGCCGCAGGGTGCAGCGCTCGTCATCGGTGGTGACGGGCGTTACTTCAACAAGGAAGCCATACAGATCCTGATCCGCATGACGGCAGCAGCCGGCGCCCGTCATCTCATCATCGGCCAGAACGGCCTGCTGTCGACACCGGCGGCATCGAACCTGATCCGCCTTCGCAAGGCGAACGGCGGCTTCCTGCTTACGGCAAGCCACAACCCCGGTGGCCCCGATGGGGATTTCGGCATCAAGTTCAACATGCCCAATGGCGGCCAGGCGCCCGAGGCGGTGACCGATGCAGTATTCCAGGCCTCACAGCTGCTGCAGGGTTACCGCATTGCCGAGCTGCCGGTCATCGATCTTGCGAAGTGCGGCACGCAACGACACGGGCCCCTCACCATCGAGGTGGTCGATCCGGTAACCGATTACCTGCAGCTGATGCAGCAACTGTTCGACTTCGACCGCATGGCTGACTGGCTGCGCGCCGGACATCGCGTGGTCTTCGACGCGTTCCACGGCATCACCGGCCCTTATGCACACCGCATCCTGGCCGGAACACTGGGCGCCAGATCCACAGACCTGTTGCACATCGACCCCCTGCCCGATTTCGGCGGCCATCACCCTGACCCCAATCCGGTCAATGGCCACCATCTGGTGGAACTGTGCGCAGGGCCGGATGCACCGGCTCTCGCCGCAGCTTCCGATGGCGACGGCGATCGCAACATGATTCTTGGCCCCGCATGCCTGGTGTCTCCGGGCGACAGCGTGGCCGTCATGCTGGCGGGCGCGGGCCTCATACCGGGATACCGCCACGGCGTCCCGGGCGTCGCCCGCTCCATGCCGACCAGCCGCGCGGTGGACCAGGTCGCCGCCGGACTGGGCATTCCCTGCTTCGAGACACCGACGGGCTGGCGCTTTTTCTGCAACCTGCTCGAAGCGGGCCGCATCGGGCTGTGTGGGGAAGAAAGCTTTGGCACCGGCTCGTCCCACACCCGGGAAAAGGACGGCCTGTGGGCGGTCCTTTTCTGGATCAACCTGCTCGCCGCGCGCCAGGAATCGGTTCCCGGCATCATGGCCGCCCACTGGCAGCGCTACGGCCGGCATTATTTCCAGCGCCACGATTACGAAATTGCCGATGCCGGCAGTGCCACGCGCCTGATGGAGGAATTGCGCAGCCGCACCGGTTCTCTTGCCGGAACGGCCCTCAACGGCGCCCGCGTCGATCTGGCCGACGACTTCCATTATCGAGACCCGGTAGACGGCAGCGAATCACCACACCAGGGGGTCCGCATTATCATGGGTGATGGCTCCCGCCTGGTCTATCGCCTCTCGGGCACCGGCACGAGCGGCGCCACCCTGCGCATCTACCTGGAACAGCACCGGCGCGATCCGGCAGAACTCCAGCGCGACCCGGCGCAGGTTCTTGCACCGCTCGGCCAGCTCGCTGCGAGGCTGGCTGACATCGAGGCGCTCACCGGCCTCAGCCAGCCGACCATGATCGTCTGAGGACGCGGCCAGCCCCTGGTGGCTAGGGTCTGGTCCGACGCTCGATACCGGTTCCGCTGAGGATGGTGCTGGCAATTTCCTCGATGGAGAACGACGTCGTATCGACAAAGGGAATCTGGTAGCGGCGGAACAGCGCCTCGGCACCCCGTAACTCGAACCGCACCTGGTCCGCCGTCGCATAGCGCCCCACCGACCTGCGCTCATGCCGGATCTGCTGCAGCCGTTCCGGCGCAATGGTGAGGCCATAGAGCTTCGTACGGTGCGGCTCGAGGATTTTCGGCAGCGTGCCGGATTCAAGTTCATCCTCGGACAAGGGGTAGTTCGCCGCAAACACACCATAGGCCAGGGCGAGGTACAGGCAGGTCGGGGTCTTGCCCGTACGCGACACGCCGACCAGGATCACGTCAGCCAGGCTGTAATCGGCGATCCGCGATCCGTCATCGTTGCGCAGGGCAAAGTCGGTGGCCTCGATGCGCTGGTCATAGGCCGTGGCATCCTTCATGCCGTGCGCCTTGCCGAGGGTCCGCGAAGAGCGCGTCTCCAGTTCGCGCTCCAGCGGCAACAGGAATGCCTCGAAAAAATCGAGGAACAGCCCGGCAACTCCGGCAAAGCGCTCGCGGAGTTCGTCCTGCACCAGGGTGCTGAACACGATGGGCCGCTGGCCTTCCTCCCGGGCCACGGCGTTGATGCGCGCCACGACCTCGTCTGCCTTGTCAACCGAGTCGATAAATGGCACAGTGATTTGATTAAAATCATGCGCCTCGAATTGCGTCAGCAGGCTTCGCCCCAGCGTCTCCGCCGTCACACCCGTCTGGTCCGAGACAAAAAATACTGTTCGCCTGCCTGCCATGTCACGATTGCATTCCGGGCCCCACATCAGCAATTGTCCACGTCCGCCACCGCAGCACAAGAGAGACTGGCATGGAGCCCTATGTAATTCCCCTCGACCGGCTGGGCATGGCCGACATCGATGTCGTTGGCGGCAAGAACGCGTCCCTGGGGGAAATGATCTGCAATCTGTCGCGCCTGGGCGCGCGCGTGCCCGGCGGCTTTGCGACCACCGCTCAGGCCTACCGCGACTTCCTCCAGCAGGGGGGGCTCGGCCAGCGCATCAGCACCGCCCTCGCCGGACTGGACGTCGATGACATCGCCCACCTCACCGGAACCGGCCGCCAGATCCGCCAGTGGATCATCGATACCCCGCTGCCGCAGCGACTGCAGGACGACATAACGGCGGCATGGCAGGCCATGGGCAGCAGCAGCGATGGCTCCCGGGCCGTCGCGGTGCGCTCATCCGCCACTGCCGAGGACCTGCCGAGCGCGTCGTTCGCCGGCCAGCAGGAGACCTTCCTCAACGTGCACGGGCTGGACGGCGTTCTCAAGGCCATCCATGACGTATACGCGTCCCTGTACAACGACCGGGCCATTGCCTATCGCGTCCACCAGGGCTTTGCCCACGAGGCCGTCGCCCTGTCCGCCGGCGTCCAGCACATGGTGCGCAGCGACATCGGCACCAGCGGCGTGATGTTCACCCTGGATACCGAATCCGGGTTTCCTGACGTGGTATTCATCACCGCCGCCTACGGCCTCGGCGAAACCGTGGTCCAGGGTGCCGTCAACCCGGACGAGTTCTACATTTACAAACCAGCCTTGCGGGCCGGCCGCCGCGCCATCATCCGCAGGAAACTCGGCTCCAAGGCCATCAAGATGGTCTATGCGCCAACGGGCAGCGGTGAGCGTGTCACCACCGTGCCGGTCGACGCTGCAGACGCGGGACGCTTCTGCCTCAACGACGGCGACCTCGAGACCCTCGGCCGCTACGCCCTGCTCGTCGAAGAACACTACGGACGCCCCATGGATATCGAGTGGGGCAAGGACGGCATCACCGGGGAGATCTTCCTGCTGCAGGCACGGCCGGAAACCGTGCAGAGCCGCAAGGGCCAGACCATCCAGCGCTTCAAGCTGCGCCAGCGCTCCGCAATCCTCGCCAGGGGCCGCAGCATCGGCCATCGCATCGGCAGCGGACCGGCGCGGGTCATTCGCGACGTGGCGGACATGCATCGCGTGCGGCCCGGCGACGTGCTGGTGGCCGACATGACCGACCCGGACTGGGAACCC
>CAZQGA010000124.1:0-6794 GCA_964592735.1 uncultured Chromatiaceae bacterium
CGATGGCGCCAACGAAATCACCGGCGAGCAGCTCACCTATGACATGGGGCGCCAGCACGTCACCGCCGAATCCGGGAGTGGCGGCCCGGTGCGCATGAAGATCAGCCCGCAGCAGGCGGGCAGGCAAGGCGGCGCAGCACCGTGAGCACGCTCCTCGCCCGCGACCTGAGCAAGCGCTTCAAGGCGCGCCAGGTGGTCCGGCAGATTTCCCTGGAGATCAACAGCGGCGAGGTCGTCGGCCTGCTCGGCCCCAACGGCGCCGGCAAGACCACGGCTTTCTACATGATCGTTGGCCTGATTCCCTGCGATTCCGGCAGCATCACCCTCGACGGCCAGGATCTCACGCACCTGCCCATGCACCGGCGTGCGCGCCTCGGCCTGGGCTACCTGCCACAGGAAGCCTCGGTATTCCGCAAGCTGTCCGTCGAAGACAACATCATGGCCATCCTTGAAACCCGTGCCGTGCTCTCCCGCAGCGAGCGCGAAGCGCGACTCGAAGAATTACTCGATGAACTGCATATCAGCCACGTCCGCACCGGGCTTGGCATGAGCCTGTCGGGGGGCGAGCGCCGCCGCGTGGAAATCGCACGCGCCCTGGCTGCCGAACCGCGCTTCGTGCTCCTCGATGAACCCTTTGCCGGCGTCGACCCGATTTCCGTACTCGACATCCAGCGCATCGTCCGCCATCTCGCTGCACGCCAGATCGGCGTGCTGATTACCGATCATAATGTGCGCGAAACCCTTGGCATCTGTGGCCGCGCCTATATCCTCAGCGACGGAGTCATGATTGCCCAGGGCACGCCCGAGGAGATCCTCGCCAACCCGCAGGTGCGTGAGGTCTACCTCGGCGAAAGCTTTAGGCTATAAGCTGGCAGCCGCGAACTGTCCTGCCGCAGGGAAACGGGTCCCGGCGGCACCGTGGCGGTGATTGATTGGTGCGCATTCCGGAACCATGCTGAAACCCTCGTTACAGCTGCGTATTGGTCAGCAGCTGACCATGACGCCACAACTGCAGCAGGCGATACGCCTGCTGCAGTTGCCCAGACTGGAACTCAACGCCCAGCTCATGGAGATCCTCGACAGCAACGTCATGCTGGAGATGGAGGAGCCAGCCGAGCGGGAGGCTGGCATCCCGGCTCCCGGCGAGACGCCGGAATTCGAGCCTTTCGACACGGACCGCACGACCGGGCCGGCAGAGGAAGCCGGCGATTTCGACTACGACCCTGACGAAAGCGGCGTCCTGCCCGATGAACCCGTCGACTCCTCGCTGTGGGGCGAGGTGTCCACGGCGAGCCGCAACGATCCCTGGTCCGATGACGACCGGCAGGCGGAGATCGCCGACCAGTCCGGCCAGTCGCTGCGCGAGCACTTGCTCTGGCAGCTCGAAATGGAGCACTTCACCCCGCGCGAAGCCCTCATCGGCGAAGCGATCATCGATTACGTCAACGATGACGGCTACCTGACCGAGCCGGTGCCAGGCATCCTTGGCATGCTGCCCGCCGATGCCGGCTTCACGCCTGCCGAAGTGGAGGCGGCGCTCGCCAAGGTACAGGCACTGGATCCCGCTGGTGTGGCTGCCCGGGATCCCGGCGAGTGCATCGCCCTGCAGTTGCGGCAGCTGGATCCGGCGACACCGGGCCTGGCGCTGGCACTGGCCATCGCCGGATCGCATCTCGCCCTGGTGGCCGGGCAGCAGTTCACCGAGCTGCGCCGCCAGCTCGGCGTATCCGATGCCGACCTCGAGACAGCCCTCGCACTGGTGCGCAGCTGCAACCCCCGCCCCGGTGCCGGCATCCAGGTGGTGCGGCCGGAATACGTGGTACCGGACGTCTTCGTGCGCAAGCTGGACGGCAAGTGGACGGTCGAGGTCAACCGCTCGCTTGCACCACGGCTGCGGGTCAACCAGGCCTACGCGCAGATGCTGCGCGGGAACACCGGGCACACGGCACTGCGCACCCAGCTGCAGGAGGCGCGCTGGCTGGTGCGCAGCCTGGAAATCCGCAACGATACCGTGCTCAAGGTCGCCCGCTGCATCGTCGAGCGCCAGATCGGGTTCTTCGAACACGGCGAGGAGCGGATGCGGCCGATGATCCTCAAGGACATCGCCGAGGCGGTGGAAATGCACGAATCGACCATCTCGCGGGTCACCTCCGGCAAATACATGCATACGCCCCGCGGCGTGTTCGAGCTGCGCTATTTCTTCTCCAGCCAGGTCACGGGGGAGGACGGCACGGAACAGTCCTCCACCGCGATCCGCGCCAGGATCCGCAAGCTCATCGGCCAGGAGAGCCCGGACCGCCCGCTGAGCGACAACCGCATCGTCGATCTGTTGCAGGCAGACGGCATCACCGTTGCCCGACGGACCGTGGCCAAGTACCGTGAGGCCATGAAGATTGCCCCATCCAGCGAGCGCAAGCGCAAGGCTGCGCGCTGACGGAGTCCACACCCGCATGCGCCTGATCATCGTCAGTGGCCTGTCCGGCTCCGGCAAGAGCGTGGCGCTGCACCTGCTCGAGGATGCCGGCTTCTACTGCATCGACAACGTGCCGGCTGCGCTCCTCGATTCGGTGATTACCCAGATCGCGGCCACCGGCGATTCCTTCTACGAAAACCTCGCCGTGGGTGTGGACGTGCGCAGCCGCGCCAGCGACCTGGAGTCTCTGCCGGAACTGATCCAGCGCTTCCGCGGCCTCGGCATCCGCTGCGAGATCATCTTCCTGCACGCCGACGAAGACAGCCTGCTGAAGCGCTACGCCGAGAGCCGCCGCCCACATCCCCTGTCGGCTGACGGCAGGAGCAGCCTGCGCGAAGCCATCGCCCGGGAACGCGAACTGCTGGGTCCCGTCATGGCGGCAGCCGAGCTCATCATCGACACCAGCCAGACCAGCATCTACCAGCTGCGCGACACTGTGCGGGGGCGGGTCGGCCTGCGCACGGAGCCCGGCCTGTCCATCCTCATCCAGTCCTTCGGCTACAAGCATGGCATCCCGCTCGACGCCGATTTCGTCTTCGATCTGCGCTGCCTGCCCAACCCCTACTGGGAGATCAGCCTGCGCCCGCTGACCGGCCGCGATGCACAGGTGATTGCCTATCTTGATGCCCAGCAGCCGGTGCAGGAGATGTACCAGGACATTCTTGGTTTCCTGCAACACTGGATTCCACGCTACGCGGACTTCAACCGCAACTACCTCACCATCGCGCTCGGCTGCACCGGCGGCCAGCACCGTTCGGTCTACATGGCCGAGAAGCTCGCCGCCGAGCTGTCGCGACAGCACCGCCAGGTGCTGATCAGGCACAACGAGCTGCGCGGCATTGGCCGTCCGCCGGACCAGAGCAACACGGCAGCACCGGGCTGAGAGCCACGGCTTAGCCTGTTTCGGTGAGTTTCAGCGCCCTGATGCGCTGCGAATACTGCTCCGAGAGATCCCGCCAGCCGGCAATGCCACAGGGCGCATCGATCGGCTGGCCATCCATGAAGGCCTGGATCATGTCACGCCGCGCCAGGCCATCCTCGTAGCCGAGCTTGATGAGCTCGCGCGTATAGCCCTGTTCGAAAAGCAGGTAGCTCACCAGCTGGCGACCGCCGTAGTTCAGGGCACCCAGGCCGCTCATGAGCAGCCGCACTGGCCTGGGCATTTCATGCACGTAGCGTGCGGTGATCTCGCGGATATCCCGGCTCGGCTGCATGATCAGCGCATCCACGAAGCGCAGCTGCGCGCCACCGGTATCGATCTGCTGCCCGGGCTGGCACTCAAGGATCTGGTTGATGCGGGTGAGCCGCTCGAGGTCCTGGGAAAGGCCGTCCATGAACAGGGCATCGAGCACGTAGCCGGCGATGCGGCCGAGGCTCGGATAGGGAATTTCTTCGCCCGGCTCCGGAACCGGGTCAGGCTCCTCGCTGCGCACACCGATGATGAGCAGCCGCTCCGCGCCCAGGTGCAGGGCCGGCGACAGCGGTGTCGCCTGGCGCATGGCACCGTCGCCAAAATACTCGCTGTTGATCAGCACCGGCGGAAACATCATCGGCACCGCAATGCTCGCCATGAGGTGGTCGAGCGTGATGGCACCCGGCCGGCCCACACGCCGCACGCGGTCCCAGGGAGGGTGTCCGGGCCCGGCCTGGTAGAAGGACACGGACCGCGCGGACCCGTAGCCGGCCGCCGTGATGGTCAGGGCATCGAGATAGCCCCTGTCGATGGATTCCTGGATGGCATTGAGGTTGATGGCCCGCATAAGCAGCTCGCGCAACGGCGAGTTGTCGAGCAGTGACCTCGGGTTTGCCACCCCGAGCCCGCCGAGAACCAGTGCCGCAGTCCAGTGCGCACTGCTCTTGAACATGGTCCAGGCATCAGAGCGGAAGACGTGGGACGAACGGAACTGGCCCCAGACACGCTCCAGGTCCGCCACGGCGTGACGGAACACCCGGGCCCGGCTGGCAATCACGGCCGCGCTGATGGCGCCAGCCGATGTGCCGCTGATGACCGGAAAGGGATTGGGCGAGCGCCGCGGCAGGATCTCGGCGACCGCCTTGAGGACGCCGACCTGATAAGCCCCCCGTGCACCACCGCCAGGCAACACCAGCCCGATTCGCCGGTCCCGGGGTGGCCCGGCTATGCGCATGCGTTTTTCCGGCATTGGCGCCTGGAACTCCCGAGCTGGCCCACGACCGCTGGGCATACAGCCTATATGGGCTCCCTGCCGGGCGACAAGGTATTGCATCAAGCCGGTGCTAAGATCCGTGCCATTGCCGGAGCAGGAGCACGAACATGCGCAAATCCCCGGGGAACCGCTGGCTGGCCGCCGCCGCTGCGTTGCTCGGCCTGACACTGGCCGTCCCGGCCCAGGCAGCCGGAGTGACGGTCGGCGACGTGGCGCCGGATTTCCGCCTGCAGGACCAGCAGGGCCAGTGGCACAGCCTGGCGAACCATCACGGCCAGTGGATTATCCTGTATTTCTACCCGAAGGATCAGACGCCGGGCTGCACCAAGGAAGCCTGCTCCTTCCGCGACAACATCTTTGCCTTCGAGGCCATGGGCGCCGTCGTGCTCGGTGTCAGCCTCGACGACGTGGCCTCGCACGATGAATTCGCGAAGAAGTACAGCCTGCCGTTCCCGCTGCTCGCCGACACCAGCGGTGCGGTGACCAGCCGCTACGGCGTCATGGGCGGCTTCGGGCCGATCAGGATGGCCAAGCGTCAGTCGTTCCTGATCTCGCCCGACGGCAAGATCGCCCGGCACTACGAGAGCGTGGAGCCGGAGAAGCACTCCGCCGAGGTGCTGGCCGACCTCAAGGTGCTCGGCGCGAAGAAGTCATCCTGAGGCGGGCGGGTGCTGGCGTGCCGCCTGGCGCCCCAGCCACCAGCCATTGAGCGCCCAGGCGCCGGCGAGTCCGGCGCCGAGCAAGGCAACACCGGCAGCCGACAGGCCACCGCCTTCCAGCGCCGCCTTTACCTGGGCGGACAGGGCATCACCACCCCGATAGATCGGCACGTCGATCAGGCTCTTGGCCTTGTACTTCGTCTCGGTACCGACCTGGCTGAAGAGCATCTCGCGGCCGGGCCGGATAAAGGCGTACTCACCGGCGCGGCGTGCCACGAACACCACGGCCAGCATGGCAAAACTGTTGAACAGGGCCAGTGCCGTGAACCCCGCCACCATGGCCAGCGGCACTGCAGTGAGGAGCGCCACGACACCGAGGCGGGAAGCCACCCGGCCGGTGATGAAAAGCTGCGACACCACGGCCAGAGCCTGCACGATGTAATCGAGCCGACTGAAGATCCGGGTGCGGTCTTCCACGTTGGGGAAGGTCTCGGTGACCAGCCGCAGCTGCTCGAAATAGAGGAAGGTATTCACCGAAGCCAGCAACACCACGAACAGCGCGATGCCAAGCAGGTAGCGCGACCTCAGCACCAGCGAAAAGCCGGCAAATGGATTCCCGCCCATGGCCCGCTCTGCCCGCAGCGGTGTGCCATGCGCCACTGCTGCGCCAGCCCAGAGGGTCAGCAGCCGACGCTGGCAGACGATGGCTCCGGCAAAAAATACCGCACCAATGTAGAGCACGCCGGCATTGCCGATGTGGGCAACCGTCAGGTCTGTCAGCACAGGACCCACCAGCGCCCCGGTCGTGCCACCGGCGGCGATGACGCCGAACAGCCGGTGGACCTGGTCGCTGTCGAACAGATCCAGCAGGAAACTCCAGAACACCGAGACGATGAACAGGTTGAGCACGCTGATCAGCACGTAGAAGAACTCGCCAAAGGCTGCATAGCCGCCCTCGGTGGAGAACACGAGGCCCATGCCGGCCAGCGCGACCATAACAAAGCCGTAGATCCACGGCAGGAAGGTCGAGCGGCGGAAGTGCGTGCACAGCCAGCCGTAGGCCGGCACGATGAGGATGGAGGCGACCCAGGTCACCGTGTAGAGATCGGTGACCCGCTCCCTGCCGAGGATGGTGCCCACCGTCTCGCGCACCGGACGCACCGCGAAATAACCGCCCAGCACGCAGAAAAACAGCAGGAAAGCGACCACCACGGCGGACGCCTCGGCCGGCCGGACCTGGGCGATACGGCCGAGCAGGCCATGGTTGCCGTGGCCCTCCCGGCCGGCACCCTCCGTCACGTGCCCGACACCCTCAGGATCTTCATCGTATTGGTGCCGCCGGAGATCCCGGTGAAATCACCCTTGGTGATGACGACCAGATCGCCCTCCTCGACGTGCCCCATCGCACGCAGCGTCGAGATCACCTCCTGGTTCACCAGCATGGGATCCGAATGGGTGATGTCGAACCCCACCGGG
>CAZQGA010000125.1:0-6785 GCA_964592735.1 uncultured Chromatiaceae bacterium
ACAGCAACGCGGACTACTACAACCTGGCGGTGGCGACCATGAAGGGCTATGTCGCTGCCAACTCGTTCCTGACCCAGCCGGGCATCTCGCCGGTTCTCGGCGTGCCTGCCCATAACCAGCGCATCGACTACTGGCTATCGGTCAACGGGCAGCGGCTAAACGTAGCAATGAAGGTCGGCACGCCGGTGTATGAATCTTTCGGGATAGGCAAGTTCTTTCCCTACGCATCTCCGGGCCAATATCCCCAGCCGCTGTTTGCGGCCGGAATGCTGACCAGCGCCTCCGCCACGCGCTACTCCGAAACGACCCACACGATGCCGTGGAAAGGTAATCGCAACAACCTGCGGATGCATTTCAACGACGGCACCTGGAAAGCGCCGCTCGCTACGCCCTGGGGCCAAACGACGATGGCCAACGCCTGCCGGCCGGCAGAAACCACCTACGCGCTCTACCCGGTAATGCTCTACGACTCAGGAAACATTTACGGCGCGCTGGACGGGATCTTCCACATCACCGGCTTCGACAACGTCGTCGAGAACACGCTCGTCATCGACGGTAAGAACTATGTGGTCATCCAGGACGTTGGCCGCACGTCCTTTGGCGACTACATCGCAATGGAGCTGTCCTGATGCCCTACGTCACTGGGCTGGCGAACAGCGCCAGCGATCTCCTGAATGCCGTCGTCACCGCAGGGACCGACAACGGTTGGTCCTGGGACGCGAGCAACAGCATGCTTTACAAAGGGGACATCTATGGCCGCCTCACTGTCAGCGGCTTGAACCTCTTGGTACAGGCGGCGCTCGGCTACTCCGGCGCCACGCTGATCACGCCAGCGGCAAAGATGGTCGGAATCACCAACCGCCTGGGTCAAGCCGGTAATACGCTGCTGAGTTATCCGGTGACGTACCACATCTTCGTCCACACGGCGCCGGACGACATCATCGTGGCCGTGAACTATCAGGTGATGTGGTGGCAATGGCTGTCGCTTGGCCAAGCCCGCGGCTTTGGTGTGCTCGGCAACGCCATCTGGCACTGGGGTACTGCGACGTCTGATATCAGTACCGGTGCGGGCGTGGCGATCGACTCCAATGGCAGCACCGGCAGCGGTGGCGGTAACACCTCTGGCGCACCTTTCTGGCAGTCCAACGACACTACAGGCGTCCAGAACAGTTCGATCTACCTGAACTTCAACGGTCACGGCTGGTGGAACAACCCCGTGGGCGTCTCCACGGCGAATCCGAACAACGCGCGCGCCACCATTGCAGTACCAACGTTGCTGCTGACCCAGCCCAATAACTGGAACGGCGAAGCTGTGCTTACGCGCATCCACATCATGGCGTTGCAGCCCTCTAGTTTCTGGTCGCACGTCGCGGAACTGCCGCATCTACGGATGACGCGCAACGACAACATCGACGACGGGCAGATCCTCACGCTTGGGTCCGAGCGCTGGTTCATTGCACCTGTGTATCGCAAGAACACCGCGAGTCGCGCCGCATCGCCATACAACGGCGCGACTCACTCCGGGACCATCGCGATGGCTGTGCGCTACGACGGTCCCTGATCTCCCGTTTTACCTCAACCGAGAGTTATGACATGCCGGTCTTGACAGGCATGGTGCTCGATCGCGCCCAGGCTGGCTCACTGAACCCGCTCCTGAGCATCGACGGGTATCAGGTTGCCGCCATCTATCCGTACACCGCCAGCGATTCGCCACGGGCGGAGAATGGAGCGCGAAGCTACGCAACCGACATCACGGTTCCTGCGCAGCGGGCGCTGACCGGCATCCAGGTACCGAGCTACTTCGAGGATTACTACTTCCGGGTGCATTTGCTGCCCGGGCGCATCAACCTCGGCAGTCTGGCCTCGGAGCAGAGCCGCACGATCGAGGTCTGGAACGCACGGCTGACCCCGAACACCTTAGCGTCCCTAACCGCCACCGGCGCAGAAGGCATGACGCTGATCGGGCCGGCACCCGCGCCCACTGTGTTTGCCGCCAATGAATCGCGGCTCTATACGCTCGCGGTCACGCCGAATGGTCCGCCAACCGTGAACGCGACGTTTCTGTTCGCATTCGCTTTCGACGATGCCGCTTTGCTCGCAACCGGACGCCGTATCGTCGGATGGATCTTTGCGCCGAACTGGGTGCAACCGGTCATCGAGCGGCTGGAATGGCTCACGGATGTGATGGAGTCCCATGCCGGATTCGAGCAGCGCGTGCGCTTGCGTGCCGGTGCAAGGCGCAGCTTTGAGTACAGCGCCTTGGTCGGCTCCGACACCGAACGGGTGAAGATAGAAAACCTGCTGCTGTCATGGCAGGCGCGCGTCTTTGGCCTACCGCTCTGGACCGACGTCGCGCTGGCGGCAGGACCGATCCCAGCCGGCTCGACCTCCATTGCCGTGACGACCGCGAATCGGGACTTTGCCGTGGGCGGTTTGGTTGGACTGGTTCTGGGCATGGAGTCGGAGTTTGCCGAGATCACGGCGGTCCTGCCAACGTCCCTGACGATCAAGAGCCCGCTGGACTCTACCTGGCCGGTCGGTACCAAGATCCTGCCTGTGCGGCCCGCCCGAGTTCAGAACGACCTTGGACTGACCTACCTGAGCGATGCCATCGGCCAAGCCACGCTGCGCTTCCAGTTTGAGGACGAGTGGTTGCTTCCGGCAGCCACAGAGACATTGGACTACCGGGGCTACCCCGTCTTGCTCACCGCTACCAACTGGACCGAGGACGTCGAGACAGACTACGCCCGCAAGCTGAATGAACTGGATTTTCTGACGGGCCGACGCGTCATCGACGATCTTTCCGGTGTTGGCACGGTTCGCCGGACGCATCGGTGGCTGATCTCTGGGCGTGCCGCGATCACTGCGTTCCGATCATGGCTGGCCGCCCGCGCCGGCAGGCTAACGGCATTCTGGATGCCCAGCTTTCAATCGGACTTAAAGGTGGTGAGCCCGATCGGGGCCTTTGACTCGGCCATCACGGTGGAGAACCGCGCCTACGCCGCCAATGTGCCAGCCGCCATCGGGCGGCGCGACATCCTGATCGCCACGACATCCGGCAGTCGCTACTACCGGCGCATCACCGGTGCCACGGCGCTTTCGCCAAGCACTGAGAGCATCGCCATCGACAGCGTGGTGGGCGCGGCGCTACTTCCCGAACAGATCCGCCATGTGTCGTTCATGAAGCTGGTGCGCTTGGACAGCGATGCCATCGAGATCGCCCATCAGACAGACGACACGGCGGAGGTATCGATCTCCGTCAGAAGCATTCGGGATGACACATGACCTACGCCAGCAGAGAAGTATCGACGGACGCCAGCAGTCCGGTCGAACTGTACGAGTTTCGCCGTGGCGGTTCTACGTGGCGCTATACAAGCGGCGCGCAGGACGCGAGCTACGCCACCTATGCCTATGTGGCCGTGCCGATGAAGCGCGGCAGCATCGAGCAGACCGGCGAGATCGGGAGGTCCGGCCTGCGGATCACGCTGGCTCGTGATGTCGAGATTGCTCAGGCATTCATCGCAACACCGCCATCGGAGGTGACCTTGCTCACCATCTATCGCCAGCACCGGAATGATCCAGAAACCGTCGCGGTGTGGATGGGACGCGTCTTGAACGTCGAATGGCGCGGTTCCGAGGTCGAGCTCAACTGTGAGCCGGTCTACACCAGCCTGCAGCGCACCGGCTTGCGCCGCCTCTACCAACGCAATTGCCCGCATGTGCTCTACGGCACGTCTTGCCAGGCCAGTGCGGTGATCTATCGCGTGCCGGGCACCGTGGTGTCCGTCGCCGGAGTCTTGCTGAGCGTGCCGTCTGCGGCCGGATATGCCACGGGTCATTTCGCTGGCGGTTTTGCCACTTGGGCGGCCAACGGCATCACCGAGAAGCGAATGATCGTTGCCCACAACCTGGACGTCATCACGCTGTCGGCCGTGCCGCCCGGGCTCGCCGTGGGCGACACGATCTACCTGTATCCCGGTTGCGACCGGACTCTCGCGACCTGTGCGGCCAAGTTTGGCAACAGCGCCAATTTCGGCGGCTTCCCATTCATCCCGACGAAGAACCCCTTCGGCGGCAGCCCCATTTACTGAGTAGACGGTATGCCCTGGGCACAAATCATCGTCTGGATCGTCACCGCACTGATCCAGTACGCGCTCCAGCCAAAACCGCCGCAACCCCAGGCTGCTGAACTCAAAGACTTCGATGCGCCTACTGCCGATGAGGGTCGCCCGGTGCCGGTCGTGTTCGGCACTGTGCTGGTGAAGAGCGCCAACGTGGTGTGGTACGGCGATCTGCGCACCACACCGATTAAATCGAAAGGTGGAAAGAAATGACCGACATCCTGGTGACCCACGGCGACATGCGCAGCCTGGGTTACTGCAATCGCGGCGCGCGGGAGTGGTTCGCGCGGCACCAGCTCGACTGGAGCCAATTCATCGACCAGGGATTGCCTGCGCCACTGCTGTTGGCAACCGGGGACAGCATGGCCGAAGAAGTGGTTGCCGCCGCCCGCGCACGTATTGGCCTCGAGGTGAACGATGGGCGGTAGCAGCAAGTCGCAGACGGTCGGCTACCGCTACTACCTGGGGATGCACCTCGCCATCTGCCACGGGCCGGTCGATGCCATCACCGAGATCCAGGTTGGCGAGCGCCAAGCCTGGAGCGGCAATCTCACTGCCAGTGGACGGATCACGGTCAACATGCCCGAGCTGTTCGGTGGCGAGAAGCGCGAAGGCGGTGTCTCCGGTGCCATCGATGCCGCGTTTGGCCAGGCGGCGCAGACACCTAATGACTACCTCGTCTCGAAGATCGGCTCGCCGCAGCCTGCCTATCGCGGGATTCTGAGCCTGATTCTGCGGCAGGTGTACATCGCCGCGAACAACCCCTACATCAAGCCGTGGGCCGTCCGCGTCAAACGCTGCTTCCGCGACTGGTACTCAGCAAAGGCGGAGATCAACGGCGCGGCCAACCCAGCGCACATCGTCTACGAATGCCTGACGAATGCCGCCTGGGGCATGGGATATCCAACGGCCAGCATCGACGATGCCTCGTTTCGTGCGGCGGCTGATGTGCTGTCCAACGAAGGCTTCGGGCTCAACATGATCTGGCTGCAGCAGAGCAAGATCGAGCAGTTCGTCAAAGAGGTGATGGACCACATCGGCGGTGTGCTCACGACGTCACCGTCGACGGGACGCTTCGTCCTGAAGCTGGTGCGGGCGGACTACATCGTAGCGACGCTCCCCATCCTGAACCCGGACAACGTCATCGATCTGGAGAGCTTTCAGCGCGCTGCTTGGGGTGAGACGACCAACGAGATCGTGCTCATCTACACCAAGCCGGACACGTTCAAGGAGACCAGCATCGCGGTCCAGGACCTGGCCAATATCCAGGCTCAGGGCGCCGTGGTGTCGCAAACTCGCCGTTACCCCGGCATCACCTCGGACAACCTCGCCGCCCGCGTCGCGATGCGCGATCTGGCATCCGTATCCACGCCGCTCGCCAAGGTGCGGCTCAAGGTGAACCGCAAGGCCTGGAATTTGTACCCGGGCGATGTCTTCAAGCTGGAGTGGCCTGCGCTCGGGATCGCCGGTCTGGTGATGCGTATCGCCGGCGTCGATGGCGGGTCACTCACCAACGGCGCCATCAGCATCGACGCTGTCGAGGATGTGTTCGGCCTGCCGTCAGCGGTCTACACCGCATCCCAGCCCACCGGCTGGACCGACCCGGTGCCAGCGCCATCCGCGACCACACCACGGCGTCTGGTCGAAGCGCCGTACTGGGACGTGGCCCGCGCACTGTCTGCATCCGAGCTCGCCTACCTCGATGCCACCGACTGTTTCCTGCAGACCCTGGGCGGCCGCCCCGCGCCAGGGGCGCTGAACTACGACCTGTACAGCAAGACGAACTCGGCCACGACCTACAACCAGCGCGGCCAAGGCGAGTTCTGCCCCACGGCGGTTCTCGCCACCAGCCTTGCGCAAGAGGTGACCAGCGCGACGACCTACAGCGGCGAACTCGACATCGATCTGGTCGCAACCGGGAGCTATGCCTACATCAACGACGAGGTCGTCCTGGTCACGGCCATCAATACGACCACGCAGAGCCTGACCCTGACCCGTGGCGTCATGGATACCGTGCCAATCAGCCACGCAGCCGGCAGCCGGATCTGGTTCGCCGATGGCGCGCAGGGCGTCGATCCGACCGAGTACGCCGCTGGCGAAACGGTCAACGCGCGACTACTCACCGTGACCGGAAAAGGCACGCTGGCGCTGGCATCGGCGCCAACCGATTCCCTGGCCATGAACCGCCGGCAAAACCGGCCGTACCCGCCCGGCAATGTGAAGATCAACAACGTTGCCTACCCGGCGATTGCCAAGGGTGACCTGGTCATCTCCTGGGCGCACCGGGACCGGCTGAGCCAGACGGTGAGCCTGGTGCCCCAGACCAACGGCAACATCGGCCCTGAAGCCAGCGTGACGTACACGCTGCGCATCTACGGGGAAGCGGGCAGCCTGCGCCGCACCTACTCCGGCCTGACCGGCGCCAGCCAGACCTACACCTTGGCCGACGACACCGCTGATTCCGGCCTTGGCCGACCCAACGCTGCGCTGCGCATCGAGCTCGAATCCAACCGCTCGGGCGTGATCAGCCTGCAGAAGCACTCGATCGCCCTCGAGCGTGCCGGCTACGGACTTCACTATGACAAGTACTACGGAGGTATCTGATGCCCGCAATCACTGACCCGAACCTGGGACTCAACTACGGCTGGACGCTCGGCGAAAGCG
>CAZQGA010000126.1:0-6669 GCA_964592735.1 uncultured Chromatiaceae bacterium
ACGAGGTAGATAACCACGACCACGACCAGCACGACGATGACGATCCCCATGGAAGTCTCCCGCACTCACAACAACGTGATCAGGAGTATCGCACGACGTCAGCGGGGAAAGACGTGCGGGATCGGGGGTTTGCACACCAGCGCCAGACCGGGATTCTGGCGGTTCAGACCTATGGTGGCGGGCAATCCTGCGGATGTGGATCGTCATCGACCGCCAGAAACACCGGTGGCAGCACGCCGCCCACACTGTCCGTCACGAGTTCGGTGAAAATCCCGCCCGGCGCCAGGGTCATGCGCTTGCTGAGGAGGATCTCCAGCGGAAATGCCGGGGGCGTGGCGGTGTCCCGTCGTGCCAGCATCACCTGGTAGTCGCCTGGCGTAAAAGACCGGTAGCCGGTATCCGAGCCATAGATCAGATTGAAAAACTCCGGACTCCGGTCTCCCGGAGCCGCACAGGCTGCCATGACATGCAGTTCCAGGCGGTCGGTGGTCGGGTTGCCTGCCAGCGTGGCCACAGCTGCCTGCGAGAAGATGCCGATGCGCAGTTGCGCAGACTGGGCCATGCGCCGCGTCCCGGCGAGTGCCTGCAGGCCGGTCGTCATCGTGGTCTCGGTATCCGCAACAAGCCCGCTGATCACCAGCGTACCCTCACTGCCTGCGACCAGCGTCTGGCCCACGCTGCGCGCACTGACGCCAGCCTCACCGGTCTTCTGCATCTTGATGGCATAACTGCCGGCGTTGATCGCATGGAATACGCCGACAAAGCCGAATGGCCGCGCACACTCCTCCACCGGCGTATCGGCCTCGACAGTCGCCGGATCACAGTCCTGGCGTGCCGCAGGATCCACCGATGCGGCGTTGATGAAGCCGTCGATGGCGTAACTGCCTGGCGAAACGTTGACGAACCGTGTCTGGGCCCTGGTGCCGAGGTGCGGAATCTCTGTCGACGCGGTTCCGGACAACATGACCAGGCGGACCGGACGGTCAGCAGCGTCGATCCCGGGATTGGCGACGACGACCAGCGTCCAGGTGCTTTCCAGGGGAAGGAACATCGGCCCCGAATCAAGCAGCACGGTCCCCGGATCGCCGGCTGCCGTGATGATGATTTCGCCGTTGCCCCCAGCGATCTCCGTCTGGTCCGTATGGTCCCTGTAAGCCAGGTTTGCGGCCAGTGGTGTACTGGCTGCTGGCAAGGTGCCGGGTGGCAGGATGTACACGTCCACTGACGGCTGCCCGAAGGCGCCATGCACAAGCTGGATGCGCATCCTGCCCGTCGGCACGCCCCGCGTGGTGCTGGCAATCGCCAGGACTTCCACGGCGTCACTCGCCTCCTGCCCCATCACGATCAGTGTCAGCTCATCGTTGGCGGCAAGATTCACCGTGCGCTCATCCAGCGTACGGATGCCCGGGCTGGCGTTCGTCGCCAGCGACTCCTCGATCTTCACGGCGACCGGGCCAGGGCTGGCGACGATGTAGGGCGTACCCGCGGCGTAATCGTAGCCGCCGGTCTTGCGCACTCCGTTGATGCTCAGCGCCATTTGCGAGCCGTCCGGAACCGCATTGAACATGCGTACGGCGACGCTGGACGCATCCTGCTTGCTGACGCAGCCGCCGGCCATAGCCGCCAGCAGCAGCACCCACCCCGACCATTGCTTCATTATTCTGTCGCTCCGCTCAGCGGGCCGGCATTATAGCTTGGCGGCACCGGGGCGATTGCGCTCGCCACAACTGCTGCTTCAGGGCAGGCAGGACGAGCCCTCACGCGGCTCGAGGGGAAAGCCAGCCGGTTGTTGCAGGGTACTGGTACCGGCCGGTGGCGTGACGTCGGGGGGCAGCAGGTACAGCCGGCCGTCTGCCTCCAGCTGGGTACGGTAGGCCCCACGAAGCATCCAGTCGGTGCCGCGGAATTCCCCCGGCTTGCGAGCCGGGGCGATATAGGTATGCACGCAGCCGCTCCAGAAGACGATCAGCGCATGATCGCTGTCAGTCGGATATTTGAAGACCCCTTCGTGTTGCGGGCGCAGTTCATTGTCCTCCACGAGGATGGTGTGACCGCTGTTGTTGTAAAAGCGGACCACGGACATCCCGGGGCCTTTTTGCAGAAAACCGCAGGAACTGAGCACCAGCAGTACGGCAACTGGCAAGAACGATCTGACCTTCATCCCGGAACCTCCATGATCATCGGCCCATCCGCCGCGGCCTCCCGCGGCGTTCCAGGCGGCCATTGTGCAGTTTCACATCCCGCTCACAATGCTGTCACTCCCCTTTTTCTGTCTGCTGCTGCCGGGCGAGCCGCGGGCAGCGCCAGCTGGACAGGCCCATCCAGGGCCGCAAGCAGGGCATCATCGCGACGATAGATGTCACGGTAGAAGCGGGCCGACCCCGTGGCATCCGCCACGGCTGTCAGGTAAACCAGCAGGACCGGGATGGGCGCTTTCAACGTGATGCGGCGGGTCGCGCCCGTGTCGATGGCCGCCTCCACCGCTGCACGATCCCACTGTGGATCGTTGAGCACGAGTTCTGCCAGCGCCAGCGGATCTTCGACCCGGATGCACCCGGAACTGAAGTCCCGCTCGGGCTTGCCGAAGAGCGCCTTGGCCGGCGTATCGTGCAGGTAAACCGCGTACTGGTTCGGGAACATGAACTTGATACGCCCGAGCGAGTTGGCCGGCCCCGGTTCCTGCCGCAGGATGAGGGATGGGTTGCGGCCCTGGGCAGCCCAGTCCACGCCGCCAGGGTCGACTGGCCGGCCGTTGCGGTCGAGTACGATGATGTTCTCGCGGACGAGATAGCCGGGATCGTGGCGCAGCCTGGGCAGGACGTCCTGGCGCAGGATAGTGGGGGGAATCGTCCAGGTCGGGTTGAGCTCGAGCCAGGTCATCCGGCCCATGAAAATGGGTGTCTGGCGCACCGTGCGGCCCACCACCACCCGGGTACTCCAGATGAGCCGGTGGTCGCGCACAAAGCCGGCACGAAACCCGGCGATGTTCACGACCACATAGGTTTGCGGGACATCACCCGTGAGCCAGCGCACCCGCTCGAGCGACAGGCGCAACTGGTTCATGCGGGCCTGTGCCGGCACGTTGAGTGCCGCCCGGGTCTGGGCGCCGACCACACCATCACGAGCCAGGGCGTGGCGCTCCTGAAACTGCATCAGTGCTGCCGCCAGCGGCTGATCGAACAATTCCGGATCCTCCGCGACGGCGATATCCGCAGGCAAACCGCCTTCGATCTGCAACCGCTCACGCAACACCGCAACGCGCGCATCGCGCTCGCCGGATCGCAGGGTCGGGCCGTCGGCAAGCGACGGCCAGCCACCCGCTGCAGACAGGGAGCGGTAGCGCGCATACGCAATCTGGAGTTGGCGATACCAGGGGCTGCCAGGCAGATGACTGTCCAGGAATCCCTGCAGGGAAGGTGCCGATACGGCCTCTGCCAGAAGCGCCACCGGATCCGCCTGATCGTCCGTAAAGCCGCGCCGGAAATTCCAGGCCGGCTCCATCCGGGCCGGATCCACCTTCCCGAAGCGGCGCTGGTAGCCATAGCGGATCAGCGCCTCCGTCAGCAGCAGATCGATATCGGCCCGCAGCCCGGCTCCTCCGGCGGGGCTCCGGGCCAGTGACGGAACCAGGGTCGCCAGCCGGCTGGAAAAAAAGTCCTCGGGATTCAGGCCATGCTCAGCCGCCTGCTCGAGGATCAGCCGCAGGCCCGCCACGCGGGCCGGATCCTCCCAGGCGGGCTGATAGCCGCGTCGGGCATAGAACTCGACCAGGATATCCTCACGGCCCAGGACGACGCCCTGCAGCTCCAGTCGGCCGCTGGAGCGCAGCTCCCCCAGGCGCTGGCGCAGCACCTGGGCCACAGCCTGCACATCACTGTCCGCGGCAGGAGCCTGGGCCGCCAGTGCCAGACACAGGAACACGAGCAGGACAGATCCCCACAGCCGCCCCCGGCATGCGGAAATGCCCGAAGAAATGTGCACCTGGTCGTTGCCGCCCCGGGCGGTGTCTGGGAGAATCGGCATCTTCTGTCAAACAGCCTCAGCCCAGAACCAAAACAAGAGGCTTGCAGTAGGAGGGATCACGTGGAGGGAACTCACAGCCGTCGTGGCCTGCTGAAGGCTGCCGGACTCCTGTTGCCCGTCCTGCCCCTGGCGTTGTCTCCCGTCGTCGCGCTCGCGCGTACCCGCGGCAGCCGGGAGCTGCGTTTCTATCACACGCATACTAGCGAAATGCTGCATGTGGTGTATGCCGAGAACGGTGCCTACGTGCCCGCGGCGCTGGACGAAATCAACCACCTGTTGCGCGACTTCCGCAACGGCAATGTCCACCCGATTGATCCACGGCTGCTGGACATCCTGCATGATGCTCGCGAGCTGACCGGCAGCACAGGCCAGTTCGAGGTGATCTCGGGATTCCGTTCGCCCGCCACCAACGAAATGCTCCGCAACAAGTCATCGGGCGTTGCGCAGAAGAGCCTGCACCTGCAGGGCCAGGCCGTGGATGTCCGCCTGCGCGGCGTCGACACCCGCAATCTGCGGCGCGCGGGTCTTGCCCTGGCCGAAGGCGGAGTCGGGTATTACCCCGACTCCGATTTCGTGCATCTCGATACCGGGCGCGTGCGGTCCTGGTAGAACCGGTGCCTCAGGGCGCCGGCTTCTTCACGCTCATCGGCTGTCCCCACGCGGGATTCCAGGGCACGCGATGCTCAGGACCGAGGTTGAGCGATGAGATGTCCATGACGAAGGTGCGGATGTCGCTCATGGGGCCCTTGCCCGTGGCCCGGCCCCAGTTCATCTTTTTCCCGTCCGGCGAGATATGGGCAAGGATGTCCATCTTGTCATGGTAAGTCAGCCGGCGCGGTTCTCCACCGGCCAGATCCCCCAGGTAGATCTCCCAGTTGGTCGGCGTCACGGCGCGCACGAAGACGTAGTGGCGGCCGTCCGGTGCCGGCGTCGGGTGCCAGTTCAAATCGTTGTCAAACGTGTGACGCCGCCAGTCACTGCCGTCACGATGGATGGTGAATACGGTCATCGGCGTCGGCTTGACCTTGCCCTGGTCGGCGCTGCGCCAGGCGCGGAAGATGATGTGCTCGCTGTCGGGCATGAAAAACGGTGCGCCCTCCTCCCAGTCGGCCGTGCGGGTCACCTGCTGCTCACCGGTGCCATCAGGGCGGATCACCCAGATGTCCATGTTGCCGTCGATCTGCCGGCCGAAGGTGACCCACTGGCCGTCGGGTGATACCGACACCTCGGCCTCGTAGTACCTGTTGTTCGTCAGCCGCTTGATGTTCCCGCCTTTCCAGTCCGAGATATAGAGCTCCGCACCCTGCGGATAGTTGTCGGGGTTGGTCCAGTCACCGACCGGCAGATCCCTATGGTC
Organism: uncultured Chromatiaceae bacterium; assembly: GCA_964592735.1. Classification (GTDB taxonomy): domain Bacteria; phylum Pseudomonadota; class Gammaproteobacteria; order Steroidobacterales; genus QUBU01. Next base: position 5,381 of record CAZQGA010000126.1, read on the forward strand.
GCGGGTGGAGGTCCAGACCACCCGCTTGCCGTCCGGGAAGAAGAACGAGCAGCCATCCTGGCCATGATCGTTGACTCTCCACGTCTCCTTGCCGTCGTCGGAGAAAATCCAGGTGAGATTGCCCTGCCCGCCGCGCGCGCTCGGCACGGCTTGTGGATCGTTCGTCTGAGCGATGAGGTGGCGTGAGTCTGGTGCCCAATAGGCCTCAGCCGCATTCGGCCCGATCGGCACCATGTGATTCGGCAGCTCGGTCCCAGCCGCTGCCGGGGCGTCGGCCGCCACCACGGGCGCAGCAGCAAAAGCACAGACGGCCATCAGCCCCACTGCCAAAAACCTGATCAATTCCGGATCCTTCATTTTCCTTCCCCCCCTTGAACAAGCCACGCCTCATCCGACGGCGCAGGCACACCATGGAACCCCCTGCCCGAAAAGAGAACGGGGCCTGCCCCGCCAGCCGTGCTGGCCGGACAGACCCCGGTATCCTGCCTGCAGCTTCCTCATTACCCGTGTCCGGCAATGGGAAGACTGCGGGCATCATTGCCGCACGGGTCTCTAGCGACCCGGCCGCTGGCTGAAGGCCGCGATATCCGGATCCTCGATCCAGCCAGTGGGCCGCTCAGCCTTGGCCGGAATACTGCCCTTGTAGTTCCCCGGGCCGACATTGAGCGAGGAAATATCCATCACCCAGGTGTGGAGGCCGGAGCCCATGCCAGCGCCGGCGCTGCGGGCGAACAGCATCTTCTTGCCATCCCAGGAGACAGCGGGGAAGCCGTCGAAGGTCTTGCTCCAGGTGATACGCTGGGGTTCGCCACCGGCGAGATCACCCATGACGACCTCCCAGTTGCTGCCCTCGAAGATCCGCACGTAGAAGAAGTGACGGCCGTCTGGCGCAGGATAAGGTGCCCAGTTCATGTCGTAGGTGAAGGTGCGCGGCTGCACATCGCTGCCGTCGGTCTTCATGGTGAAGATCGTCATCGGCGTCTGGCTGTGCTGTCCGGTTTCCTTGTCGAGCTTCGCCAGGCGCTCCTTGTCACTGGTCTTCCAGGCACGGAAGATGATGTGCTCACCGTCAGGCATCGGGTACGGCGCACCTTCCTGCCAATCCTTCGTGAAGGTCAGCTGCTGCTCGCCCGTACCGTCGATACGCATCTTCCAGATGTCCATGTTGCCGTCGATCTGGCGGCCAAAGAACACCCACTTGCCGTCGAGGGAGGTGGTGACTTCCGCCTCATAGTACTGGTTGTTGGTCAGGCGCTTGATGTCGCCGCCCTTGAGGTCGGAGGTGTAGA